>JAQICZ010000019.1 GCA_027858295.1 Nanobdellota archaeon
ATTTTTCGAAAATGGTTTTATTTTATATTCCAAATGATGTCAAAGTAGTTCATGAATCCTTTTGCAAACTCTTTGTTTACTATTTTTATTGCAATAATAGTTTTGTCTTGAACTAAACCGATTACAACGGTATCTCCATATACTGTGTAGCCGATTTGTGATATGTATTTTTCTGGTAATATTTTAATATTTTCTTTTTTGAAGTGTTTTAATTTTTGTAGAATATCGGGTGTTTCTGCTTGAATAATTTTTATTTTTGTTGAGATTAATTTTTTTTCGATAAAGTCTTTTGAGAATCCCAGTGCATCAAAGAAGAAGAGTCCACCCCCCATCCAGTAAATTGTTTCATTAAGTTGTATTGCTTCTTCTACAATAGATTTCGCTCCATTAGTCCCTTCAATAATTGTTATTTGAGGTGTTGTTTGTTTATTTTGAAATAATTTAATTAAAGTGGGCAATACATCATCTAGGGTATTCTTTTTTTCATTTAACAGTCCTTGTAATATTGTAGGGTTTACGGGTTCAAAATATCTTATTTTATTTTTTATTTTATAACTTACAAATCCTTTTTTTATTAGTATTGTTAGGTTATCATAAATTGTTCTTCTGTGAATATTGCTTTCTTTTGCTAATTGAATTGCAGTGGATTCTCCGATTTTTAATAATGTCACGTATAGGCTTGATTCAGTTTTTGTTAATCCTAGAAATTCTAGTTTTTTTTCTATATCCATTCTAAAGTTAGGAAACAATGTTATTTAAACTTTCTTAATGGTGTGGGTTTCCCCACACATCTTTATTTAAGTTATGTATTTATCTTTTTATTATGGAAAAGGAAGAACAAAAGTTTAGTTTTGGAAAGACTGTAGCGAAGTCAGTTTTCTTCACAGCATTATATCTTGGTTTCTTGTATTCTGGTTCAGAAGTTATTGATTTTGTGGATGAAATGAATTTGGCTAGACAAAAAACTGCAATAACGAAGGCTTTAGTTGAAAAGAAAGCTATTCCTTATGATATAAATAATGATGGATACGAGGATTATGTCTTTAGTGGAGGGGATGTCTATTTGTATTCTCCTTTAAAAAATTCTTATTTAGAGAGAAATCTTAATAATCTGAAAAAAGAAAATAATTCTAAGTTAAGCCTGTTAGAGAAAGAGGTAAATAAATTGGGATTAGAGAAAGATAGTTTGGGAGTTTTAATAGATAGCAAAGAAGTTGAAAGAATAGAATATTTATCTAAAAATTCACTTCTTGATTCTTTATCTAATATTGCAGAGAATAAATAAAGTTTTTATTTTCAACAATAATCTTTAAAACTTAACCCGCCTATAATTGTTTATGGTAGAGATTGATTTTAAGGCAATTGAAAAGAAGTGGCAGAATAAATGGGCGGAAGCTTCTGCTTTTGTAGCCAATGATGATAGTGATAAGCCGAAGTATTATGTCTTAGAGATGTTCCCTTACCCCTCTGGAAGTGGATTACATATGGGCCACGCGTGGAATTACACAATTGGAGATATTATTGCTAGATTTAAGATGATGAGCGGTTTTGAGGTTTTACATCCTATGGGTTATGATTCTTTAGGTCTGCCTGCAGAGAATGCAGCTATTCAAGCTGGGAAGCATCCTGATGAGTATACTAATGAATCAATACCTAATTTTGTTAAACAACAAAAGGCGATTGGGTTGACTTATGATTGGTCTAGGATGATTTCTTCACATGATGCTACTTATTATAAATGGGATCAGTGGATTTTTTTAAAGATGCTTGAGAAAGGTCTTGCTTATCAAAAGAAGTCTGCAGTTAATTGGTGCCCTAAATGTGATACGGTTCTTGCTAATGAGCAGGTTACTGATGGAAAATGTTGGAGGCATGATGATACGGCTGTTATTGTTAAACATTTAACTCAATGGTTTTTGAAAATCACTGATTATGCTGATGAATTATATGAAAATTTGGATAATATGGATTGGCCTGCTAGAACTAAGGCTATGCAGAAGCATTGGATTGGGAAGAGTCATGGAACGGAGATTGATTTTGAAATAAATGGTGAGAAGTGGCCTGTTTTTACAACTCGTGCGGATACTATTTTTGGGGTTACTTTTGTTGTTGTTGCTGCTGCTCATTCAAAGTTGGATGCTTTAGTGACTGAAGGGCAGAGAGGGGCTGTTGATGAATTTTTGAAGACTTTGAAGTCTGTTTCTGAAAAAGAAATGGGGGACATGGAGAAGGAAGGTGTTTTTACTGGTTCTTATGCAATTAATCCTGCTAATGGTGAAAAGGTTCCTGTTTATGCTGGTAATTTTGTTGTTGCTGATTATGGTTCTGGTATGGTTATGGCTGTTCCTGCACATGATCAAAGAGATTTAGAATTTGCTAAGAAGTATGGTATTAAGGTTAAAAGAGTTATTCGTCCGAAAAAGGCAAGATATTGCATTATTGAAAAAAGTTTACCTGAAAATAAAATTTCTGAATTAGAAAAATTTGGAGAGATGGAAGTTGAAAAAGTAGATGAGGATTGGGGTAAGTTTATTATAATATATCCTACTCCTGAAAAGGAAAAAGAATTAATTGCTTTTTTGAAGAATAATTTATTGGAAAAATCAGAGAATGTAATTGGATGGTATGCTAATTCTTCGGATGTTGTTGTCTTTAAGGATAAGGAATTTTCAATCTCAACGACTAATGGATTAAGTGAATTCAAGGAATATGGGAGAAGTATTGGGATGCCTGAGGCTCATTTGGATTTGAATGTTGATTGTTATTCTGAAAAAGGAATTTTGTCAAACTCTGGAGAATTTAATGGTCTAGAAAGTAAGGATGCTATTGAGAAGATTGCTGATTGGTTAAAGTCGAAGGGTTCTGGACGGAAGGTTACTAATTTTAGATTAAGAGATTGGGGGATTTCTCGTCAGAGATATTGGGGAACGCCGATACCAATTATCCATTGTAAGGATTGTGGAGCAGTTCCTGTGCCTGAGAAAGATTTGCCAGTTGTTTTGCCTAAGGACGTTAAATTTGGTGAGGGTAATCCATTGGAGACTAATGAGGAATGGTTGAATGTGTCTTGCCCTAAATGTGGTAGCATGGGGAGACGTGAAGCTGACACTATGGATACATTTGTAAATTCATCTTGGTATTTTTTAAGGTATTGTGACCCAAAGAATAATAATGAAATTTTTGATAAAGATAAAGTGAGGAAGTGGTGTCCTGTTGATACTTATGTTGGTGGAGCGGAACATGCTTGTATGCATTTGATTTATTCAAGATTCTATGTTAAGTTTTTGAGAGATTTGGGATATTTAGATTTTGATGAACCTGCGAAGAGATTGTTTCATCAAGGGATGTTGTCTGGAGAAGGTGGAGTGAAAATGAGTAAGTCTAAACCTGAGACTTGTATTTTGCCTAAAGATGTTTCTAATAAATATGGAATGGATACAGCTAGATTCTTTTTGTCTAGTTTGGCTTCACCTGATAAAGATATTGATTGGTCTGAAAAGGGAATTATCGGTTCTTTGAGATTTGTGAATAAAATTTTTGAGTTTGCTGAAACTTTTGAGGAGAAAGAAGATTCTTCGGAGCTTGAAATTAAATTGAATAATGTAATTAAAAATGTCTCAGAATATTATGATAATTTTCAATATAGAAAAGCAACTATCGAGCTTCGTGCTTTGTTTGACTTGATGGAAAAAGGTTGTTCAAAAGATACTTATGAAAAGTTTTTGAAACTCTTAAATCCCATTTGTCCGCATATTACTGAAGAGTTCTGGGAAAAACTAGGAAATGATGGATTGATTTCTAAATCTCTTTGGCCCAAGTTTGATTCTATAAAATTAAAGGTTGCAAAGAAAGAAATTGATGTTAATGAAAAAGTTATTGGAATGTTGAAGCCTAATTTGGAAAAAGTGGAATGTTCTAAGATTTATTTGTATGTTATTCCGATGGAACTTGAGAAATATGATGTTGCTCGTTTGGTTTTGGAACTGGGCAAGGAAGTTATTGTTTATTCTGTAAGGAATGGGGATAAGTATGATCCTAAGAACAAGGCGAAGAAGAGTCGGCCGGGGATGCCTTCTTTTTATTTGGAATAAATCTTCCATCCCGAACCCCGACCTCAACCCCAAAGGCAAGTTGAATTAGTAGAATTTTGAGTAAAATATAAAAGAGTGAGGTTGCTTTTATTATTATGAAAGTTGTTATTGTTCATGGTTCAAATGATAATGAAGAAGACGCTTTGGAACTTCCGTTAGAGAATAAGAGACATTGGATGCCTTGGTTAAGGAGAGAGCTTGAATCTCG
>JAQICZ010000035.1 GCA_027858295.1 Nanobdellota archaeon
ACCCAAAACACCCTCAATCTTCCCATTTTAAGGCATAATCCCGATAATATTTATAAACAAAAAGAACCTTACTTCACTATAATATAGGGAACCAGAAAAACATGAAGAAATTATCAACAATTCTAATAATGACATTATTCTTAATTGGATTGGGATCAGCTGCAATTTCTTTAGAGACTCAACCAACAGGATTATACAATCTAAATGACAAAATAGAGATAACAGCGAGTATAATACCAGATATAGAACTAAACGATGTAGTAATTCTAACATTAAGCTGTGACGAAAATGAAGTTGAAGTCTACAAAGAATTCTTATATCTAACAGAACCAACAACAAAAGACATAATTATTCCTCTATTAAAAGAATTCATTGGAGAATTAAAAGGAACTTGCGTAATTAAGTCAAAGATTGGAGATAATAAAGCAACAATCTCAGAACCATTCGAGATTTCAGATTTAATAACAATCAAAATAGATAATGCAAACACTCCCGTAATTCCGGGAACAATCGTTTCAATTACAGGGACCGCAATCAAAGAAAACCTTGCCCCATCAACAGGAATAATCGAAATAAAAGTTGGTGATTTCACAGCAAATACAGAAGTTATAAACGGGACTTTCGAAATCAAATTACCATTGCCAGATAATTTTGAAGCTGGAGAACACAGAGCTTCTTATGTTATTCAAGAAAAAAACAAACAAGGGGCAATCACAAATTACGGGGGACTAACATCAGCAATCTATGTAAAACAAGTTCCATCAAACTTAGAAATCATATTAGACGAAAAGAACATCATTCCCGGAGAAGCATTAGTTGGAAAAGTTATGTTATACGATCAAACTGGAAAAGATATCAAATCCAAAGTTTATGTTGCTATCAAAAATGAAAAAGAAGAAATTATTGAAAAAATAGAAACTACAACAGATGAAAAATTCACATACCCTATTAAATTTGACCAAGTACCTTCAACATGGACAGTCTCTACATATTCTGAAGAATTAATCAATAAAATAAATTTCGTAATAGAAGAAAACAAAGAAGTTTCAATTGATTTAGTAAACAAAACACTTATCGTAGAGAATAAAGGAAATGTACCTTATATCGGAATAGTTCCAATAAATATAGGAGACGAAACAATCAACGTATCAGTAAATTTAGCTATTGGTGAGACTTCAAAATATTCATTATCTGCTCCAAAAGGAGAATATACAATAGAAGCAACTGGAATAAAAAAAACAGTTTCATTAACAGGTAATGCAATTAACATTGAAGAAGTATTTGATACAAATGTTGACGGAACAAAAATATTCATTTGGACATTTATAATTATTATTTTAGGATTAGCTTCTTTCTTCTTCTTCAAACAAGGTTATAATAAAACGTTCTTCGGGAGAATGAGAGGCAAAACAAAAAAAACTCCTATGGAATTACATGCAATTCCAGAACCAGCAGCACTTTCAAATTCAAAAATAAAAGGAGAATTATCCCTTTCAATTACAGGAACTAAACAAAATTCTCCAATAGGATGTATCTCAATTAAAAATTACGAAGACATAAAAGAAGGCCAAGGCGGAGTTAGAGAAACATTAGAAACAATATCTTCATTAGTAGAACAAAAAAAGGGAATAATCTACGAGAACAGGGGAAATATCTTCTATCTACTGCCACCAGTAAGAACAAAAACTTTCGATAACGAATTACCAATTGCTCATTTAACAGAAAGTATAAAAGAAGTTCTTGATACAAACAATAGAAAATTTAAACAAAAGATAAACTATGGAATTAGTCTAAACTTCGGGACAATCGTTACAAAACAAGAGCATTCAGTATTCAAATTCATGAGTATGGGAACACTAATGACAACCTCAAAAAAACTAGCGAACAGATCAAATGGCGAGATATTAATGAACGACAAATTCAGAGAAAAGGTAGGAACAGCAATCAAAGCCCAAAGAGTAGAGATTCCTGGGATGGAATCCTACGAATTCCAAGGTTACACAAAATCAGAAAACGACCATTCCGGCTTCATCAAAAACTTTGTTGCAAAACAAAAAAGAGAAGGTTCATTCTAATATTATAAATTATTATTAAAAAATTCAGCAGCCTCATCTAAAACCATTTTCCTATGTTCTAAATTAGTAAAATTATGATTCCCACCATCAACAGAAAAATAATTATCACCAAAATCATTAGCAAACATCTCTCCATTAGTACCACCATTGTCTTCAGTTCCTTGAACAATCAAAGTCTTAATATTAGACCCCTTATGTCTTTTCTTAATATTCCCGTTATCATTTTCTAATTCTTTAATCCATTCTAAACTTATTTCAAAACTTCCCCTTCCAGTACTAGAGGTAGCAATAGCATAACCATTCTTTTGCAAGAAATCTTTTTGATTCTCAATTTGCTCTCCATATATCCGAAATGGCCCACTCAAATCATACAACGGTGTTGGACTCAAGAAAATTTGACAATCTCCCTTGATATCACTAACAACCGCAGAAACTGTCCCAATACTAATAGCATAAACACCAATCTTATCAAAACCATTCTCCTTCAAAAAGTTAATTGCATCTGAAACATTTTCAGCCAACGTCCTTAAAGACATATCTCTCAGTTTTCCTTCACTCTTTCCATGACCCAAAAAATCAATAGCCATAACAGAATAACCTTCTTTAACAAATCTATCAAAAGCATCCAAGCAAGCAACTTCACTCATGTCATTCCTAAAAGAATGCAATATCAAAACTGCTTTTTTAGAACCATTCAAAAACTCAAATTTACAATGCAAGTGAAAATTACTATTCAACATAAATTCTTCCATAAACAAGAATATCAAATATCCTATAAATAATTAACTCTCCTACATCACCAAAAAAGTACTTAGATCAATAACTCCCCAGATTATAGAGTCAATACTCGGCTCAACTAAATCTCGATTGAGCAACAATCACGAACCCAACCCAAAATCGCGAAGCGATTACCAATTAATTCAACTTGC
>JAQICZ010000043.1 GCA_027858295.1 Nanobdellota archaeon
TGCTGTTGCCAAGGCTATAATGGACGAGAGCAAAGAAAAGGATTAGTCTTCTCCCAATTTTGAATAGGTTAAAGAACCAAGTCCCTTAAGCTCTATTTTTTTAGATAATTAAAGCACAAAATACCTTCGCTAGCGCGAAGAATAAAGGTACCAATGGCATGACCCAATATGGTAAGCTGGGCCTCAGTTTAATTATCGACTCACGGGTAAACCCTTGTGCTAAAACCCAATACTCAGGCCGTCAGGGACAAATGTTATATTTTAAACAGAAAATAGCATCAATTTTGAAAAAATAATTTACACTATTTGCTTCTGCCAGCGGCGATAATTCAAATTTTATATGAGCGGAGCAAACAATTTTTTCAGGTTATGTAAGTTATGTTGAGATTTAGAAATAATTGTATTTTTGGTCAAAATTGAGAGAAGAAGCGTTATTAGTTGTTAGCAAAGCAGATGAATATATTAAGCTAGCCTAAGACAATTTAATTATCCGCTACGCTGTGGACATAAACTGAGTATTTCAAAGAAAATCATCTATGAATATTCGTAGAATCCAGATAACTCAATGGGTGGGTCTTGTTATCAATGTAATTCTACAAAAAAACTGAGAACAAATATTACAGAAAGAGAAAATTGCTCGGTTCGCTCGTTATTAAGGTAATAATATTATCCGCTACGCTGTGGGCAGAGGTTGAAGCTATCAATAAAGCTCGATTATAAATACCAATAGAATGCAGATAATTTAATGGGTGGGTTTTGTTATCACTATAATTCTACAAAAAAAACTGAGAACAAATATCACAGAAAGAGAAAATTACTTCGCAGGCTCAGATATCAAGGTACCAATGGCATGACCCAATATAAGAAGCTGGGCCTCAATTACATTATCCGCTGCGCTGGCAGGCAAATATTGTGTTTAGATATGACAAGCTAATAATTACAACTTTGAAGAACTCTACACCTACCAAAATCCTGATAACTCAATTGGTGGGTCTTGTTATCAGTGCCACAACTAAAAACAAAAGCTGAGCTATTCACATTGGGATATAGCGTGCCAAAATTTCAAACAAGTTAAATCTATTGGGAAAAGATTTAACGAAGTTTTGTATGAGAACAATTGCCCTGGGAGGAAATAAGTCCGAAGGACCAATTGTTTAAAAGAATACTAGGCAATTATAGATGTTATCTTTTCTACAACTTTGGAGTATTTTTGTTTTGGGATAGAACATAGCACCCTAGTTATTTGGTCCTTCGATGCAGTAAAAACCATATTACAACGAATATAACTATCAAGCATTAGAGAGCCACCAATAGAATCGTTCTTTTTCAACTCGACTACAAGATTATCCTTTTGAGAAAACTTTGAGGTTATTTGACAAAGTATTAGATCATTTTCCATCTCGTCTGAGATTACTAAACAAGGTCTAAGCTTTCTTTCAGAGAGATCAGTGAAAGGAAATGGGAAAAGAACTACTTCTCCTTTTGTAAATGGGCCCATGCATCGTCCTCCTCTTTTGTGAGCCAATATTTAGACAGGGACTTCTCCGAGGCAGAATATGTAAAGATTCCTCCAACATTTTCCTTCTCAAATAATTTTTCCCTAAGAATATCTTTGATAAGTTCTTGAACATTTGAAAACCCATTTTTCATTGCAAAATCTTTTGCCCTTGAAATCATATCGCCTGATAATCTTAAATTAATTTGTTCTGTCATAATATTAATTGGTATTAATTAATATTTAAATGTTACGAACTAAATCTCTTTTTTCTTGGAATATAAAATAATATCATAAATTAAAGATAGTTTGCTTGGAGATGTTTTTAATATGAATATCTTTTCTATCCAGTCTAAAATTAAGTGGAGAAGCATTCCTAAGAAGACAAATAGAAAATAAGGAGAAATTATCTTTGAGAACAAAAAGACTATTCCTAGTGCCTCTATGTCGTGAAAAACATAGACTCCTGTTGTAAAAGACTGCCTTTCTTTTTTTGAAAGCAATCTCAGATTCCTAGTCTTTTCTTTGAAATAAATATAAGCCTTCTTTAGATTAAATGATTTCTTTCTTATTACAAAATAAAGGTAATGATCAAAGTCTATTAATACTGTTGCTGCAAGGAATATCGATATTTCAACTACACTAAAATTCCCAAATAATAAAAAAACAAAACCAATAATTATACCTGAAAAGAAATGGGTTTTCGGAAGCATCTTACTTCCTGAATCTTCTAATTATTTCTGAGAAAGCTGGTCTTGTAATAAACACACCTACTGAGATTCCAATAATTGTTGTGATTGCGAAACCTTTCAATAAACCTGCTCCTGCCCACATTAATGGTAATAATGAAACGAATGTTGTAAAGTATGCACCCATAATAATTGCAAATGCTCTCTTCAATCTTTCTTTTAGAGTTAAAGACATTGTATTCATTGATTCATCTAGGATAATAATTAGATCATCGATACCGGTACCAATTGTAGCTAATATTCCTGCAATACCTGGAAGGTCTAGGTTCCAGTCAATTAATGCTGCAATTCCTAAAACGATTACAACTTCTGCAACAGTTGTTACGACTAATGCCATTGAAGCTTTCCAGTTTTTATATCTAATAAAGATAATAATTGAAACTATCAGGATTGCTATACCGCCTGCAAGGAAAATTGAATTAATGAATTCTTCACCTAAGATTGGAGAAATTGAATCTAATTTTACGATTTCTAATTTGTAAGGCAAACTACCTGTCATAAGAATTGTTTGAAGTTCTTTCATGTTTGCTTTAGCATCAACAAGAGCATCGTCTTGAGTTGCACCCACCCCTGAACCTGAAATAGAAATTTGTGTTGTTAATCTACCCTTTAGACTTTCCGAAATATATAGACTGTCAACCAACCTGTCGTCTAAGAATAACTCTAATTTCTCTGACAAGTAATTCCCGTTGGCTGTTCTGTTAACAAGTAGTTTATCAGTAATATCTGCGTGGTTTTGTGCGGCTGCTCCACTTAATGTGATTGAGAATGAAAATCTACAGGTAGTTCCTTCTTCTGACGGATTACAACCTTCGATTCTTGCATTTTGAGCGTCACGACCAACTGAAGCAACGTCTCTATTTCCACCAATAAATACTGTGTCGTTTCCAATTTTTGCTTCAAATTTACCTTGTTCTCCAACCATTTTTTTCAAATCTTTTGGAGTTGCTCCTGCGATTTCGATAGACATATAATTATTTCCTGCTAAATCTGAAACTGGGGCTACTTTCAAATCATTTAAACCAAAAGCGTTCAACCTGTTTGCAGTAATGTCTACTAAATCAACAACTTCTTCTGAGGTTAAAGTTTTATTTTCTGCTTTAACTAAAGCTCTTGAACCACCTGCAAGGTCTAGACCTAATTTTAGATTTGTTTTTTGCAAGTCTGATACTGATAAATCAGGCATTGCATCTGAGAAAATAATATATTCTTCACCGTCAACACCAATTGTAAGTTTTTCTTCTTTACCTGAGATGAATTTTGTTCCGATAATTCTTGAATAATCTTCCAAAGAATCAACCGTCTGCCCATCCACGGATATTATCAAAGAGCCTTTGTGTAAGCCCTGATCATACAATGAATTATTGTCAATACTGATAGACGTAACTTCTACACCTTTTTTCGTCAGTCCTGAACCTGCAAATATAAAGAGGAAGGATACTATTAACATAGCAATCATGAACCAAATTTTAAAACCTAATTTTTTCATTTTTTCTTAGCTCCCACATACCATTTCAAGATTGAAACATTTGTAACCCAGGTATTTAATAAATCAAAAGCTAAACCAACAACTAAGATTGTGAATATTTGTGTTAATTCTGCAGAGAAAGATCTTACAACGAATAGAGCGAATAAGAATGCAAAGAAAGAAGTCAAAGTCATTGTCATACCTGTTTTCATTGAGCTAAGAATTCTTGAATTCAGAGTTCCATCTGTTCTTTTAAGCATCCTTGTTGTTAGTAGAATATCTGTATCTACTGAATAACCAATCAGCATTAAGAACCCAATAATTCCCGCTGTTGACATTTTCATTCCAATTATGTTAAAGACTACAAGAGTCATTAAGATGTCTGCGAAAGCTGAAATAATTACTGCCGTTGAAGGAATAGCTGTTCGGAAAAGAATGAAAACAACAATTGCCATAAAGATGAAGGCAATTAGGATTGCTATTAATAATTGTCTATAGAATCCTTCACTAAAGGAAGAACCTGTAGTAATAATATTAGCGTTTACTGAATCTACTAATTCGTAGCCCAAATATTCTTCTAAAACTTGCTTTGTAAGGTCTAGATTTGACTTGGTTTTAACTTCAAAACCCTTTTGCTCTCCGGTCGTAACCGAATAAAGCTCTCTAATATCCATATCTTCTAATTTGCCCGATAAATCAGTCTCTAAAGTTGCGATGTCTACTTGATCACCTACCTGATTAAAGACTGTTACGGCTGTTCCACCTGTTAAAGACACATCTTTGAGAACGAAATCTCCATTGTTTGCAGTAAAATTAATTAGGAATATTGCTGAAAATACAATTAGAATTGCTGGGATTAACAACAATTTTTTGTAGTTTCTATCGTGCCAATTCTTGGTTTCCATGCTCAAAAGAACTTTTTTCTATATATAAAGGTTATTGGGCAAAGGGATGCCTTTTGTTAGTTGTTAGTAATCAGTTATCAGTTGTCAGTTGCCAGTTGTTAGCAATTAGTTATCAGTTATCAGTTGTCGATTATCAGTTGTTAGAAAAGGACAAAAAAGCATTGACATAGACCTGAAGACTGACAACTATAGACTGACAACTATAGGATGACAACTCATCCAGTGCCGTTACTACTTTATACTAATCCCCTTAATATATAAATAGGGGTTTGTTTTTTTCTAAACAATGGCAGCTACATTAACACCTGGTATGAAACAGTATATGGATATTAAGAATAAGCGTCCTGATTGTATTATTCTTTTTAGGATGGGTGATTTTTATGAAACTTTCTTTGATGATGCTGTGACGATTTCTCGGGAACTTGGAATTACATTAACTTCTAGAGGAAAAGGAGATACTCAAGCTCCTTTGGCGGGGATTCCTTATCATGCTATTGACCCGTATATTGCGAAGCTTGTAAAGAAAGGATATAAGGTTGGGATGGTTGAACAGGTTGAGGACCCGAAGAAGGCAGTTGGACTTGTTAAGAGAGAACTTGTTAGAATAATTACACCAGGGACTGTGGTTGAATCTCTGATTCTTGACCATTCAGCAAATAATTATATTATGGCTTTTACAAAAGAGGAGGATTATTATGGAGTTAGTTTTTGTGATATTTCTACTGGAGAATTTTTGGTTGCTAAATTTACTGAGGATCAATTTTTTGATGAAGTGAAAAGGATTAACCCTGCAGAAATTATTTATCCAACTTCGATTGATGAAAAAATTACGAATCGATTGAAGACTGAGGGATTTTTATTGAATTCATATGAGTATCGTGCTTTTTGGCCAGACTGGGCGAAGACTATCTTGAAAGAACATTTTAATGTTTTGAACCTTGAGGGATTTGGTATTAAATCTGATTTGGAAATTTCTTGTGCAGGTGCGGTTATTAGTTATTTGAAAGATACTCAAAAGAAGACACTCGAACATATTCATAAAATTTCAGAATATAATCTTAGTGATTTTATGCATTTGGATTCTTCGACTGTTAGAAATCTTGAACTTGTGAAAAATGTTATGGAGAATGAGAGTGCTACGCTGCTTTCTGTTTTGGATAGAACATTGACACCAATGGGGAAAAGGCTGATTCGTAGATGGCTTGTCGCTCCACTTGTTGACAAAGGTAAAATTGAGAAACGATTATTTGCGGTAAAAGAATTGAAAGATAATATTATTTTAAGAATGGACTTAAGGAATGCTTTGAAAAAAGTTTATGATATTGAAAGATTGATTGGTCGGGTGTCATATGGCAATTGTAATCCGAAAGATTTAATTTCGCTAAAGACTTCCCTGGCGAGTTTGCCTGAATTATCCAACTCGCTTCAAGATGTATCATCTCTAATGTTGAAAGAAGTTTCGGAACTCCCAGATTTGAGAACTCCGAAGAATTTAATTGAGGCTTCTATTAAAAATGAACCAGCGACAACCATTAGGGAGGGAAATATTGTAAGGGAAGGTTATAATTCTGAGCTTGATGAACTTCGTGGAATTGCTAAAAATGTTAGAACTTTTTTGGCCGAGCTGGAAGAAAGAGAAAAAGAAAGAACGGGAATTAAATCTTTGAAAATAAAATACAATAAAGTTATTGGTTATTACATAGACATTACTAAGTCTAATCTACATTTGGTTCCAGAAGATTATGTGCGAAAGCAAAGCCAGGTCAATTCGGAAAGGTTTGTTACTGAAGAGCTAAAAGAAAAGGAGAATAAAATCCTTGGTGCACAGGAAAGAATTCATGAGCTTGAGTTTGAAATTTTTAATAATATTGTAGGTGAGTTGAAAAAATTTACTCGGGATATTCAAAAAGTTGCAAAGAAAATTTCTAAGTTAGACGTACTGGCTTCGTTTGCCGAAATTTCAGATGAGCATAATTATGTATTACCAGAATTTAATTATGAGGGAATGTTCGAGGTTCACGAAGGACGACATCCTGTTATTGAAGTGTTCTCTGATATTGATTTTATTTCAAACGAATGTAATCTTTCTGAGAACGAAAGAACTATGCTAATAACTGGGCCGAATATGGCAGGGAAGTCTACTTATTTGAGACAGAATGCTTTGATTGTTTTGATGGCGCAGATTGGATGTTTTGTTCCGGCTTCGAGTGCTAAATTACCCGTATTTGACAGAATATTCTCTCGTATTGGGGCTTATGATAATCTTGTTCGAGAGCAGTCTACTTTTATGGTTGAGATGAATGAATCTGCTAATATTTTGAACAATGCAACTGCTGATTCTTTTGTCATTTTAGATGAAATTGGCCGAGGAACTTCAACATATGATGGTCTAAGTTTGGCTTGGGCAATTACGGAGTACTTGAATAATACAATCAAATGTAAAAGCTTGTTTGCAACACATTACCATAATTTAAATCAAATGAAAGAACAATTTTCTGGAATTGAGAATTATCATATTTTAATTGAAGAAAAAGATGACGAGATTATTTTCTTGCGTAAAATTGTGAAGGGTGGGACGGATAAGAGTTATGGTATTCAAGTTGCTAAACTTGCCGGGGTTCCTGAATCGGTTATTTCTTCTGCTAAGAATTTCATGGTTGGGCTTGAAGAAGGTCAGAGGTCAGAAAAAGAAGATATGGGACAGAAGGCAGAGGAAAGAGAAAATCAATTAGATGTAAAAGTCGAGAATTCCCCCAGATTAAGTAAAGCAAGTACTGTTCCATTCAAAAAAGAAGAAGGGGTTGTTGCTGGGCATTGGGGACAGGTTTCCAAAGAAGCAGATAAAAATGATATTGATAAATTGACTCAGGAAATCCCGGGTGACGCACCGGAGTATGAGCCAATAGAAAGAGACGTGGGTGATTCTCAGTCATCAGTTTTGAGTAATCAGTGGGAACCGGAGACCGAAAATAAAAACAATGAAGAAGATTCTCGTGTAGATAAGTTAGAAAAAGAACTTGAAGATATTAAAAGATTACTTAAAACTAGAGAATAAAGACACTATTCTCTAAAATTCATATGAAAATCTATTCATATGAGTTTATAAAAAAAGCCTTCCTAAAACTAATATTGCAAACCGTCAAACGCGAACCGCAAAAAAAAACAATACAAAAAAATGACAATAAAAATTTTAGATAATTCCTTGATTAATAAGATTGCAGCTGGGGAAGTTGTTGAGAGACCAGGGTCTGTAGTAAAAGAGCTTCTTGAAAATTCTCTTGATGCTGGTGCTACTAACATTAAGATTGAGATTGAAGAAGCTGGACTTCGGAAGATTAAGATTAGTGATAACGGTTGCGGTATGGATAAGGATGACTTGATGCTTTCATATAAAAGACATGCTACTTCAAAAATTTCTAATACTGATGACTTGTTTCACATAATGTCTTTAGGATTTAGAGGTGAGGCACTCGCATCAATTGCAGAAGTTTCAAATTTAAGAATTCAAACAAAGACAAAGGATAATGTTTTAGGTGAGCTTGTTGAAATTGAAGCTGGAGAAGTCAAAAAAACTGGGCAATGTGCTTGTTCTACTGGAGTGATTATTGAAGTTAATGATTTACTATTTAATGTTCCTGCTAGAAAAAAATATTTGAAAAGCCCTGAGATTGAATTTAATTATATTTTGAAAACTATCACTAAATATGCTCTGATTAGGAAAGATGTTGCATTTAAATTAATTAAAGATGGAAAAGAAGTTCTGAGGTCAAAACAAAGTGAAGATCTTTTGAATAATATTATTTATGTTTATGGCGCGGGGATTGCTAAGGATTTAATTGAAGTGGATTATGAAGAAGCTGGTTTGAAAATTCATGGATTTATTTCGAAACCTAATTTGACTCGTTCTGACAAAAACGACCAATCACTTTATGTTAATAATAGATATATTAAAAATCAAGTCATGTCAAACTCTATTTACGAAGCATACAAAACTTTACTATTCATTCATAGACATCCTGTTTTTGTTTTGAATGTTGATATTTCACCTGATGAAATAGATGTAAACGTCCACCCCTCAAAAGAGATAATTCGACTGAAAGATGAAGGCGCGGTTTCTAAAATTGTTTTCAATGCTATTTCTAATTCTTTTAAGAGAAACTCACTTATTCCTAATGCTAATTTAGAAGAGGAATCCATAGGGAGGCCGCTTAAAGTATACCCTTTCAAGACTCATTTTCAAAGCAATTTGGAAACTGAAAATGAGTCAGTTGTTAGTCGTGAGTCTTTAGTTGTTAGTGAGGGGCAACGGGCAGAGAACGAAGGACAGAAGACAGGGGGAAAGGAGCAGCCGACTGTCGACCGTCAACTGTCTACGGTAAACGAAAATAAAAAAGAAGGATATGGTTGGCAGATTGAAAAGAAGGACATTGTTTCACAGCCATCAGACGTCAGTTATCAGTCATCAGACAGCAAAAAGATACATAAAAATTTTGGCCCATTTGTTGTTATGGGACAAGTTAATCAAAGTTTTATCATTGCGAAATCTCCTCAAGGACTTGTTGTTATTGATCAACATGCTGCAGAAGAAAGGGTTAATTATGAGAAATTTATGAAGGAAAGAATCGGCCATGCGATTAAAACACAGAGCTTACTAACTCCTAAAATTGTTGAATTAAATCCTTTTCAACATAGGACTGCTATGAGTAATCAAGATTTTATTAGAAGTTTAGGATATGATTTTGAGGATTTCGGAGATAATACAATTAAGTTGTCTGCTGTTCCTGAAATTTTTGGAAGAATGAAATCTATTTTATTTGTTGACATTATTAATGAACTTGAAAAAGGAGCTGGAAGCCTAAAGCCTGAAGCCGAAAGCATTTCTAATAGCATTGAGGAGAGAATTATTAGATTTGCATGTCGTGCTTCGATTAAGGCCGGAGATGAATTGACGGCTTTTCAAATGAGGGAGCTACTTGTTAAATTGGAGTTGTGTGATAATCCTTTTACCTGCCCACATGGAAGGCCAACGATTATTAATTTTACAATTGGGGATCTTGAGAAGAAGTTTAAGAGGAAATAGATTTTGAAATCTTTTTGATTTATACTTCGTTAAAGAAACTCTCACGTAACTCCACTACACAACGAGTTTCTTTGCCTCGTCTAAACACAAAAATCTAATCAAAAGAAAGACTTGCTAAAAATTAGAACTTGATGATTCTTTTACTAGATAATACACTTCCAGTATGTCTTCATATTAATTCAACTGCTTTCATATTAATTATAAGCTATAGGGGATTTCTCTAAAAATTAATTGGACATTAATCGAAACTTTCAACTTCTTCTATATTGAATCTATCTGTTGTATTATTATCTTCTTTGAAGTGAAAGGTTGCCTTTATTTTTTTATTATTTAGAATATAGGGCATCCAATTTTTGTCTGTATCCCACATATTTTCAAAAGGAATATCTTTAAGCCTATACCAGACTGTTGACATTTCTTCTGATTCTTTTGGCTCGCCTTCCCATTGGTAAGCTATGAAGATGTGAACTTTTTGATTCCAGTCTTCTTTATACGGAAAGTAGAAATCTATCTCTCCATATTTTACGATATAGTCTGTATGGATATTTAGATTACATTCTTCAGATACTTCTCTTGCTGCGGCGTGATATATTGATTCGTCCGATTCTTCTATTTTGCCACCGAAGCCGTTGATTTTTCCTTCTCCGAAACCTCGTTTTTTCATGCCGAAAAGAATTCTGTCTTTATCTTTGTCTATAATTAGACAGAGTGTGTTTTGCTTCATGGGACCTGTAAGAAAGGAAAGTATATAATTATTTGGAGGGGGAAATTACTTCACTATTCATTCAGTTATTAGGACATAATATTATCCACTGCGTTGGCAGACATAAATTGCTTGAGATTAACAGAGTAGTTAGGAATAGGTTGTTAGAAAATTATTAGGGCAATAGATTAAAAGAAAATATGCACCGGCCGGGATTCGCGCTCAAATTTCTTTTGGGAAATTTGGCAAGACAAAAATTTCGCTAAAATTTTTATCTAACCCGAGCTTATTGCTTAATGCAATCGCAATCAAAGATTACTTGCGGGCATGGAATCGCGACAAAGTCTATTCTTTTTTAATAGTTTGAATAAAAGAATAGAAATGCACCGGCCGGGATTCGAACCCGGGTCAACTGGTCACTTCTCACTAAACGTGAATGGAAGCCAGTTATACTGCCACTATACTACCAGTGCATATATGTATAATCCCCAAATTCCTTTAATAAACTTTACGATTTAGTAAATATAGTCCCTTCAATCTCAACAAGTAGATTATCTCTGCATATATCGTCATGAAGAAAAATATAATTTGGTTTGTTCTCCTTCAACTTGTTCAAGAAAGTTTTTTCGATTAACTTTGCTCCATAGATATCTTTCACGTATATTCTCCAGTCAGTTATATCTTTGAGAGAATATCCCTTAGGAATTCCATAATTAACTAGATTCTTTTTTGAAATTAAAAGCTCAATATTCCTCATAGTCTCAATTGTCTGCTTTTTATGGTCACCATGATGTAAACTGTTTTCTCCAACAATACTTGCAGTGCCAGAGATAAATAATCCAACATTTGGAAGATATGTCGCTCTGCTAAACATTGGTGGCTTTGGTCCATATTTGTTAGAGTAATTATATGCACTAATTTGTCTAGGGTTATTAATATGAACTGGTTTTTCTTTAGAAAACAAAACTCCTATTTTTAATGGACCTCCTAATGCCCCAATACCTGATGCTGCAGGAATGATAAGTTTATTATTTGTATCTTTGGGTCCGAATTCCTCCCATGCTTTATTCCTACCGATATTAAATTGTCTGTATCTTTCAAGCGTTCCAGATTCATCTAAAATATTTGGAACATAATTCCAGATTCTCACAAGATTTAAATTATTTTTTTTAAGGATGCTAAATATTTTTTTATACAAATTATATGTAGTATTCTCTAGATTAAGTTTTTCATCATCCTCAAATCTTGAATAAATTAGATTTCCTGAAGAAACAGAAGTTACTTCATCAATAGTAGAATTTTTAACCTTCTTCTCAGAAACCCATATTTCATATTTTTGCTCTGCTAGTGGTGCAACTGAAGCCTTAGATAATAATGCTGTGCTCTTTTCTAAAGAATGTGTGAATTCTATTGCTCTAAAAATATAACCTTTATGAATTTTCATGAATTCACTATATTCATTCTCTGTAATAAAATAGACTTTCATGTTTTATACCTGAAAGTAATAATTATGCAATCTTTTAATAGGTTTTCATGCATAATAAACACGCCCGAGGCAGGATTCTACTCTCAACCCGTAAAATCTTCTTTAAACTCATTGCAATTTTCGTTTATTCGAAATTTCAGAGTTGTTCGCCTGCGACGTCTAGGTTCGAATCAATACGCCCGAGGCAGGATTCGAACCTGCGACCCCTTCCTTAGGAGGGAAGTGCTCTATCCAGACTGAGCTACCCGGGCATAATATCTAGAAAATTCTTCAGTATAAAAAGTTTTATAAACCCAAAATTACCAATAATATTGAAGACGGCCATAGTTGGTTGGAAACACCTGTTCTCATTCCGAACACAGAAGTTAAGCTTCCCACGTTATTGGTTTTAGTGTCCCGCAAGATGCGAACCCTTTAAGTCGTCTTTCATTTCTTTTCAAATGAAAAAACAAATACTGATTATTGTAATAGCACTGGCTCTTTTAGGAGCTCTTTTAATTGGGATTAATTTGAATTATTCTGAAGATTCTACTACAATTGGATATGAATTTTCTCAGGCTGAAATGCCACAAGGAAATGTTCAGGTTCAAGGAGACAATTCTATTGGTGAAGTTTACAGGGCAGAGAAGTCTAAGAGTAGTTGCCCGTTGAGTAAGTAATTAGTTTTTAGTCGTTAGTTTTTAGTGGGGAATGCATAACGATTACTTCGCATACTCAGAGATTAGGGACGTTAAATTATCGATTCCGTATACCCATTCTCTTGAGAATATGGGTGCCAAAATTTCAGACAGACAAAATCTATTGGAAAACGATTTTGTGAAATTTTGTATAGAGGCTAGTAGTGTATTAAGGCAGAGTAGGATGAATAATAGTTACGAATTCTAATAATCTGTTCACAAAAAAGACACCCTCCAAGTATGCCTTTCGACTAATTCAACTGCCCCTTTATTCATTATGGACGGAAGTGGATCCATCTTTTTAATTAATATATGAGCTTAAAGCATTGTCACAAAATATTCTATATTGTATTAATCTGAATTCATTATGGTTAAAGATAAGATTCCAAAGAAGGAAGTTGAAAGGATTTGTGATGAGTTCTTTTCTAATGTTCGGGCGAAGAGCTATAGGTATCAATAATTTACAAAAATTCTAAAATATTATATATTACCCATTACTATTTATTGTATGACAATTAGATTTTTGAGCAAAATTGAAAAATGGAAGGATTTCTCAAATCTCTCCCCTCATCCAATTGAAATTGGTGGAGAGATATGGAATTCTGTTGAGCACTACTACCAATTCAAAAAGTTTGAAAATTCTGACCCAACATTTGCACTAGAACTAAAGAATACTAAATCACCAAAAGATGTAAAAAAATTAAGCCTGACTAACGATAACTTCTCAAAAGATTGGGATAAAATAAAAGTTGAAGTAATAATAAAAGCAGTAAGGGAAAAATTTGAAACCCACTCCGAAGCTAGAGATTTGTTATTATCTACGGACGATGAAGAATTAATTGAAGCGAACCCTGATGATTACTTTTGGGGTGAGGGTGAAGATGGGACAGGCAAGAATATGATGGGGGAAATTCTAATGGAAATAAGGGAATCATTTAAAGAAAATTACTATGACAAAAGATAAGCTAACAAAAAAAGATGTTGAATTGATTCGTGATGATTTTTTTTCTAATATCAAGTCTAAAACTTCTAAAGAAATTAAGAAGATGAAGAAGCTTGCAAATTCTAAGAAGGTTTGTTTGAAGCATCAGAAGAGATTGTTTTGTCTTGAATGTTTTGAGCCGTTTAGGGGAGAGGAAAAAGTTAGGATTTCTAAGGGATTCAAAGTTATTACTTGTTCTTGTGGGAAGGTTAAGAGGATGAAGCTAGTTGTTAGTTGTTAGTTGTTAGATAGACTCTTTCGCTATCGTTCAGTTATTAGAACTATTGAATTATTTGTTCGCGCTGCGTGCAAATATTGTGCTTGCAAACAAGGTTAAAAGTACAATGACAATAGACTAAAGATTCTTTTTCCAGTATTTGTCTAAATTTTCTACAGTCAGCAATTCTTTCATTTTCCGTTTATAATATCTCCTCGTACTTCCTCTAAAACTAGGTCTAATCAGATAGAAAAATCTCCATCTTTTTTTCTTAATATCTCTCATAACATCTTCTTTTTTGAATCGGACTTCCCCGAAGTCTATTAACACAACATTTCCATTTTTATCAATACCATAATTGTCTGAAAAATTATACTCTCTTTCCAAAAATCCATTTTTCATACAATTAATTAAACAATCACAATAAGAGTCGATTAAATGCTTGTCTTTTTCAAGGTCTTTTAAAATTATTTTATGAATCGGGAGCACTTTATCTTGGAATATTTTATTATCTTTGAATTCCAAATTTGCAACAATTGATTTATCAAACTTTGAAGACTTAAAAAAATCGATACCTTCTTGCCTTATCTTTATTAGAGAATTCGTTTGTTTCTTAACCATGCCTGGAAAGGGACCAAACCACCACCAAAGCTTTCTAACTTTTGGTCTTATCTTATCATCGGGAAGAGGCTTTCTCAAAACCCTTCCATTTTCTAAATCAAATATCTCAAACTGACATCCGCTACCTATCTTTTTCATTCTAAAACCTTATAGCCCTTCTTTCCTAGAACTTTCCTTACACTCTCATCGATTCTTTTCATCAATTCGGGATCTTTTTCTGCTTCTTTCTCTAAATAAGCCATACGTCTCTTTATTTTTTTAAACCCGGAATTAACATGTGTGTCTAATATTATGTCGTTGCCGGCGAGGATTAAATCTGGGTAGACTTTTTTGAAGTTCCATAAGTATGAAAGTCTAAGCCCGAGCATTGTTACGGCGTCGGTTATTATTAGACCGTCGAATTTTGTTTTTAGGTCACCGATTACTTCTTTTGACACTGTTACTTGTTTTCCTTTTGAGTCTAAATCTCCGTAGACAATTGCATGGCCGGTCATTACGGCGTCTGTTCCTGCATCGAAGGCGACTTGGAACATGTCGAGCTCTCGATTATCTGTTTCAACTCTGAATTTTAAGAGATGTGGGTTTTTTACCATGTTTCCGCCTGGATAATGCTTCGCTGTTGTCATTATCTCCTCTGACTGTAGACCTATTATGTAACACTTTATTTTTTCTGAGATTTCTTTTTCACTTCCTGTAAAACTTCTTCCTGGCCAGACGTTGTTTCTTATTTCTACAACTGGCGAAAAGTCTAGATTAAACCCGAGTTCTTTCAGAAGAGCTCCCTGTTCTTCACCTAAAGCCTTTGCTTCATCTCGAGAATTTATTTCTCCAAAGTTTTTTCCTCGGTAAAATCGGAAGGGATTCCAATATCCTTCCATGTCTGTTGCTACAAATAATGGGATATCAGAATTATTTTGATAATAATCTATATGCTTTTTGAAATCATCACTTGTGTTAAGATGATTCACAAAGATACCGCCTAGTTCCAAATCTAGCCACCTAGAATCTATTTTACTGGGTTTTGCAATAATCAATTGACCCACCTTTTCTTTTAATGTCAAATTGGACAAATTCACTTCTTTCATTTCTAAAGCAACCACGGGAAATATTAAAAGTATTACTACAAGCGGAATAAAAAAATGTTTCATAAAATATTGAATTGATTGCTAAATAAAAAAGTAACGATAAAGAGGCGTGTTAATAATCTATTGATAACTGAGGAAAATTGCTGAGCAAAGCTCATTTATTAAGACAGTTACATTATCACCTGCGGCGCGGGCATAAATGGTGTCTGACTAAAAGAACATATCAAAGATTTTTGCTATAAAACTTTCTAGCAAATATGTGTGGAAAAATAAAATATTAATAGATAACGACTAAAATTACGCTTTTTTGAATTTAGAAGTTAATTCTAAGTTATCAGCTTGACCTAAGAAAGCTTTTCTACAACAGAATCTGTCTAATCCTAATTCGTCTAGAACTTTTTTTGCTGCTTCTCCATCAGCTATTCTTTGCTTATAGTCTTCCCACAGGTGACCTATTGGTTTACCACATGAAAAACATCTAATTGGGACTATCATAATATAACTAGAAGAAGATTGCTTTTTAAAAGTTACTATTTTCCTTGCAAGTTTAAACACAGGTTTATTAGGGGGGGCTGAACAAAGACATGAAGAAAGGTAAATCCCTTCCAGATAAAGTGGGGTGGAAGGACCTCAAGACAGCTACGCGAGAATCATTTCTATTCCCTATTTGTTGCACCATATACCATAAGAAACGCGGCAAAGGCTTGGAATAACCCAGAGGAGACCCCCCTTACGGTGAATTCATTGATTGGGACTGCCATTGGAGTTACTGGTGAAACACTACTCGGAATTGCACAGTGTTATGGATATTATTATGCTGCAAAGGAAGGCTATCCTGAAGTGTTGGACTTGCCAGCGGCAACAAATTTTGCTTTTGGATATCAAAACCTTGTCGACAAATACATAAATCGAGGAAAATAATGCTACCTCACATAAATCTTTAAAAAGTCAAATCCTTTAATTAGAATCATAAGAGTAAAAGTTATTTATGACTACTCTAAAAAAAGAAGATGAATAAGTGTGTTTATTGCAATAGTGGAATTTCTGATGACAGAGCTTTAGACGTTTGTAACTCCTGTGGCATCCAAGTCTGGGGGGAAAAAATGTTTAGAGCTATTGTAGAAAATATGGAAGGCGCAAAGTCTAACGGAACTCTACTAAACTCAGATCAGTAGTTCCGTCACTTAAAATTTAGGTATCTAGAATCCCTTCTAATTATCATTGCATAGAAGGACAAGGTTTTTAAAGGGAAATTTTCTCAACATAGTTATGGTAAGAAGAAACTTATTACTTTAAGTTTCACCAAAAAGAAAAATGGCAGGAAGAAAACAAATAAGAACAAGAGGAAAATTCTCACTTCAGAGATTTTTTCAGAGATTCGTAGAAGGCGATCATGTTGCTGTAGTTAGAGAAAGAGGACTAGAAAGTAATTTTCCGAGAAGACTTCAAGGAAGAACTGGAATTGTTGAAGGAATGCGTGGAAGAGCCTGTATTGTTAGGATCAAGGATCAAACAATGCCAAAACAGTATATTATCCAACCAGTACATTTAAAAAAAATAAAACAGATTGAAAAAACAGAATGATAAAATCAAATAAAGCACTAAGTATGGCAGAAGCGAGAGAATTCTTGGATGAAGAACAATCAGAAGTGAATGCTTTCATGAAAGGATTTACAGAGTTGGATATTGAACAAGCCAAAGAACTTAGAGAAAAACTACTTGCACTCGACATGATTAAATTAAATGAAAAACATATCTCAAAAATTATTGATATTTTGCCCGAAGATAAGGATGATTTAGGAAAAATTTTGACAGATGTTAGCGTAGATGAAAATGAAGCAAAGAATATACTTGACACAATTAAAGAATACAAATAAAAAAGAAAATGCCACGAGAAGACAAAGCAATAATACTAGACTATTTACCCAACGGTTATGCGTTGGAGAAAAAAATGATGCCAATAGCCCAGGCTATCGGTGAGCATAATTTTACTCTTCTAGAGCTAGTCCCTAGGAGAGGAGTATCGCTTGAAATCGGAGAAGAAGTATATATCGGAGAAGGTAAACGAGATAAAGTTTATTATATCTTGGGTAGACTAAAGCGCGAGAAGTTAACAGAGTCTGCGAAGACACAACTCGAAGAAATAATCAGTAAAATGGTTAAAGAAAACGAGGCAAAATTCGTAACCTTTTTTAATGAAGCTCTCGCAATAAATATGAAAATGCATCAGATTGAGCTTTTACCCGGTTTAGGTAAAAAACACATGAAAGAAATCCTGAAGCAAAGAGAAGAAGCAAAATTCGAATCTTTCGCTGACATGAAGAAGCGTGTTCAAAACCTGCCAGACCCAGAAAGAGCAGTCGAGAAGAGAATCTTTCAAGAACTAACAACTATGGAGAGATACAATCTTCTCACACAACAATAAAATGACACAATTACAAGAAAAAAACGAAAACAGAGTAGTAAGAATCCTGGCAAAGGATATGGAAGGTAAGATGAGACTATACCCCGGATTAACTAAAGTTAAGGGTGTATCTTGGACTCTATCAAATGCTGCGTGCAAATTACTTAATATTGATAAAAATAAAAAAATCGGTGCTTTAACTGATGTTGAAATTGAAAAGATTACAACATTCTTTAAGAATCCACCTGTACCTGAATTTTTAATAAACAGAAGACAAGATATTCAGTCTGGTGCCGACAAACACTTAGTTGGTTCAGAATTGGAAATGGCTAATGAATTTGATATCAAAAGACTTAAGAAGATAAAGTGTTACAGAGGTCTTAGACATCTGGCTGGACTGCCTTCGAGAGGTCAAAGAACTAAATCAAATTTCAGAACTAATAGAAGAAAAGGTGCTGGAATTAAAAAGAAAGGTAAATAATAATGAAAAGAAAACATAAATCGTTCTCAAGACCAAAAAGACCCTTTGACAAGGTTAGAATTGACGAAGAAGTAATAATCAAGAAAGAATTCGGATTAAAGAACAAGACTGAAATTTGGAAAGCTGATGAGAAGGTTAGATCTATTAGACAAAAGGCCAAGAGATCAATTACTGCTCCAATTGAAGAACAAAAAGCTCTTTACGCGAAAATGAGGAAGATAGGATTAAACGTTAATACTATTGGTGAAATTTTAAGCTTAGATAAGAATGATTACCTAAATAGAAGATTACAAACAATTGTTGCGGCTAAAGGTATTGCACCAACTGTAAGAACTGCTAGACAAATGATTACACACAAAAGAATTATGATTAACGGAAATGTTATAGATTCTCCTTCATATATTGTTTCAGTAGATTTGGAAGATAAGATTACACTTAAAGAAAAAACTAAAAAGGTAGAAACTCCTGCTCCAGAAGCAACTGAGGATACACAATAAAATGATAAAAAAAGAATTAGAAAAGAAAACATTGCAAACTGCAGATAGCAAACCACAAGCGGCAGAAAAAGAGAGTACTAAAGTTAAAGAAGAAGTTGTAGTAAAAACTACTCCTGAGACTAAAGACGTTAAGATAGAGAAAAAAGAAGTTGTAATTGACAACAAAGCTACTATATCTAAAGAAGCCGAAGCTGTTATTAATATTTACACATCTTTCAATAATACTATTGCCCATATTACTGATATGAGTGGTGCTACTATTGCTAAAGTAACTGGTGGTATGGTTACAAAGCAAAGTAGATTGAAAGCTAATCCCACAATTGCTATGTTTATCTCTAAAAAGATTGCTGAAGAAGTTAAGGATTTAGGAATCAAAGGACTCTATGTAAGAATTAGAGCTAAAACTAGAAATCCAGCTCCAGGACCTGGTGCTCATACTATTGTTAAATCTTTAACAAGAGAAGGTTTCAAAATTTTGAACATCCTAGATACTACTAGATTACCTCGTGGTGGGCCAAAGAATAAGGGTGGACGTAGAGGTCGTAGGCCTTAAATTCCCTACTCTCTCTAAACAATTCGTTTTGCGAATGATTTAGAGGAAGCAGACCATAAACCTTAAAAAACTAAATAGATATCCTAACATATATATTAAAATGAAAACCGTAATAAAAACTAATGAAAAAATTGTATTTTCGACTGAAATGTCAACAAGCTTGGCTAACGCTATTAGAAGAAGTGCATTAAGTATTCCTGTTTTAGCTGTTGATGAAGTAGAAATTGAGAAGAATGATTCTGCTCTTTACGATGAAACTTTAGCTCATAGAATTGGACTAACACCACTTGTAATGACTAAGGAAATCAAGGAAGATTCTGAAGTTAAGTTGAAATTGTCAGTTAAAAAGCCAGGGTATGTTCTAGCTGGAGAAATGAAGGGAGATGTTGAGGTTGCCTTTCCAAAGATGCCTTTTACATTAATTAGTGAGGATCAAGAAGTTACTTTAACTGCTACTGCTAGAGTGGGTTACGGAAAAGACCATGCTAAATTCTCGCCAGGCATTTTTACTTATAGAATTATTTCAGAAATTACACTTCCAAAGAAATATAAGGAAACTATCGCTAAATTTTTCCCTAATACTATTAAGGAAAAGAGTGATAAGATTATTATTTTAGATGATCAAGACAAGACTATTATTGACTTCTGTGAAGGTTTATGTAAGAGAGATAAAGAAGAATGCGAAACTAAAGATACTAAAGACTTAATGTTTACTATTGAATCTTACGGACAACTTAAAGCTTCTTCTATTTTCAAGAAAGCTTTAGATATTCTTAAGGCAGAGACTAAAGAACTCTCAAAAGCTTTCTAAATAAATTTCTATTCCGCTACGCCAGGACCTCTACTAATGTATAAATATTATATTTATACTCCTACAATAAAATTGTAGAGAGAAAGCATTTTTCACCAACATGCACTTAAATTATTTTTTATAATAAGACGATTTATAAAAAATAATTTAATAACATCTTGAAACAAAATAATTAGAAATTTGGGGAGGAAGAGGGACTTTATCTTTATGCGAAAAATGATTGAAATTTATTAAAATTTTACAAAAAAAATATTGAAAATAAAATGGGTGGTGACTTTAGACATTTATTCTTTTAATCTTAGCAAATAGTTAATTGATAATATTAAATTTCTGCCATAATTAAAATTTATGCGAAGAGTATTGGTAATGTGACTCCCATATTTGAGAGGATCTCTGCTATTCCTGAGAACTTATACATAAATAATTTTGTTATCCATGGGTTAATATTAACAAACCAAGAAGTGCCCCATTTGATTTTGTTAAATATTTTTCATTTCACTATATTTCCTTGTCATACTGCATCATATGAATAATTATTCATACGTTTGAATAAAAAATATAGGGTTCTGCTAATAATTCAATGTAACAACCCCGGCAGAATAAACCCAACTAAGTACTGTCACTTTTTCGCAGTTCTATTTTGCAAAAAAAATTTGAACTTTAGCCTTGAATGTATTGAGGAAAATATAATTCTAGAAATTTTGATAAAAAGATAAAGATAAAAACAACATTCTAAGGTGACACGTCACTAGCGAATGTTGTTTTGAAAATATATAAATAAAGGCTATTTCTAAATTTGGTCGAGAAATTTGCGGAAAAAAGACCAAATAAAAAATATAGCATAAAATTCCATCTTAAGCAATATACTAATTAAAAATTAATTGAACCATTAGACATCGGAGATGTAAAAAAGATTAGCTAAAGTATTTATTCCTCAATAACTAAAATAGCTGAGCTTTAACTTTCCAAAACTGTGAGTAATCTGTTAAATTATCAATCAATCAATTATTAAAATAAAAACTCAATTACACGTAATCAGGTTGGCAAAAGTTAGAAAAATTGGGAACGGCTAATTTCTGTATTAACGATAAATATAAAAAAATTTCGATTAAATGTTCAAAAAAATAAAGCCAGCAGGAATATTAATGTCAAGATAGAGGAACTGCTGGCTTTAGTAATAATTCTTGAGGAAAGAATTGTGTTGAGGAAAGAATTGTGTTAAGGAATGAATATTGGGTAATATTTTATATCAATCTTAGAATCCTAAGAAGAAATTTCGAATTTAAAAAAGAACGATAAAGCATTCTCTATCGCTCTTCTATAATATTAAACTTTTTTATTAAACTACAGCCAAAGATGTAACCGGCATAGCTTCTTCGTTTTTATTTAATGTGTTCATATCTTGTCGCATCATTGAATTGTCGGAAGAAGTTAAACCGAAAAAATTATCTCCGTCACCAAGGACCTCGCTTTCATCAACTATAAGCAGTTCGCTTGCCAACTCTTTATTTAATGTTATTAAACTTCCAACATTGTCTTTACAATCAAGTGCCTCCGGATTTATCACCGGTGTGACCTGCATGCATTTAATAAAATTTGTATTAGCGAAGGCGTCTGAAACATCACTGAAACCTTCCGATGCTTGACTCAATATAGCCACACTGATAGGAGATTCACAGTTGATTTCAATCTTCTCAAAAATATTTGAGAACATTGCTTCATAATTTACAACAAATACCATCGGGAACATTCTTTCGGACATCAGGCATTCCACCACATCTTCAGCTTCAATCCTTAAACCATCTTTAGAACAGGGCAAGAAGCCCGGGAAAATTTCAGTGAGTTGGTGATGAACCTGTGGCAAGTTGACAAAAGATACTTCATTATCCACACTGGTTGGTATAGTCGGTGGTGAAGTGCCGAAGCAATAAGCTGTTGCTGCTATAATAAACAGCGAACAGAAAAATAGATAGATTCTTTTCATGATCATAAATTTAATGGTTTTTAATTTAATGATTTAATTATTAACACAATAAGAAATCCCTCTTAGAGATTGCTTATAATAAATGAGTGAAGGTTCTTCGCATAAGCTTCTTTTTTGGTTTCTATTAAATTATAATTATCTTTAAATTATTAATTTGCTTGATGTCAAAATAAAAGAACAATATTCAATTAATGACACGTCATTAGCGAATATTGTTCTTGAGAATATATAAACTAGAACCAACTTTTCAAAAGGTCAGCCAATAAAAAATTTAAAAATAAGCTGACCTAATAATTAAAATGAATCATCAAAAAGTAACCACAGTGGATGTAAAAAAATAAGGTTACTTCTTTTTGAAGATTGTTTCTTGAATAAAGTGTGAAATGAGTGACAAACAAAATAAGATAAGATAAACAAGCTTCAAGGAAATTTGAAATATTATTGATAAACAAGTGTAAAATCTCTAATAAAAAAGGAAGGCCCATAAAAACTTATCAAAATGGAATTATCATATTAACCTGAAAAATAAAATTTATGGAGCCTTCCAAAAAAAGTAAGTGTATTGATGGTTGATTTTAAAAATATTTTATTGTGAATATATTAATAGTAAAGGAACTCTAGTCGGCACGGACAGAATAATTTTTCTGGACGGCAACAATGCTAGATATTTAGGGGGAAACTGATTGACTGATAGTATCTTTTGTTGGTATTCTTTTCAAATTTAAAGAAGGAGCACCTCTTAATAAAATTAATAATAAACGAAGAAGTGCATCCTTCAAAAAACCCAATAAACCTGTGATAAAAGATTTTTGGAATGTAGTTAAACCCCTTAAAAGAATACTTATCTCTGCAGAATGAAGAGAATATTTAATGTCACCTTTACCATCTGCAGAACAAGCCTTATCAACTTCACTATGTGATTTTCTTCTATTTTGAAGTCTGCTTCTTCATCACCAATGAAATTATTTGATTAAATATTACAAGAAATATATTTATATTTTTACAAAGTTTGAACTAATGTATTAATCTAGTTCTCTTTTTCCTTTTCTTAAATTAGGGCCTTATTCGGTTAAATTTAAGGTATTTCAAAAATCTGGATTGATTTTTGGAAGTTACTACGGTATTTTTATTCTGAGTCGAACAAAATGTATGTCTAAAGCGACAATTTATTGTGTAGTATGCTGTTAATAATGTTAAGACCAATGATTTAATCTTTTTAAATATTGTTGAACGTTGGTTGGAGTGTTTTGTGGGTTGGTGATTGAATAGAAGGGAAACAATTTTGCGATTAGGTCTCTAACTCCCCAGATAGGTGAAGACTAGTGATTGTTGGATGATGGTTAAAATGGTGATTGTTATAAGTGGTGACGGTGGGAGTTGATTGGCGATTGTTCGATTGTTAGATTTGTAATAAAGGACCTCCTGATTAGTTGTATCAAGAGATCCTTTTACTGAGAGCCTTCGTCTTCGATGTTTGTCATGATTGTTAATTATCTATTTCGTCTTGTTTTTCCTGAGCCTGAATATTCCCTAGTAAATACATTACATCTGCACCTCGAACAAGTGGAAACTCGTGGTAAATAATTAGAATCATATTTTGTGGAACCAATATAATTTCCGCAATCTGCACAATACCATAATTGACGCTTATCCATACAGAATACCATCATCAGTATTCCAACCAAGGATAACAATGCACCTATCTCAGAGCCGTCCATCATTATCACTATCCCAACTCCGAGCATAACTATACCCCCGAAGAATCTTCTTACATTAAAAACTTTTTCTACCATAATGAATTATTTTATTATTTTTATTAATCAAATAAAAAATATTCTCCTGACAATTTGGATCAAGAGGACATTTTGTTGAGAGCCTTCTTCTAAAGTCATTTGAAGTTGTGTTTGATTATTATCTATAAATTTTATAATGGAATTCATCCCTTGCTAAACGATTCTCTAAATGAAAACCATTCTTCTGGCAAAAACTACAAGCTTTGCTTGGGATACCTCTTCCACAAATAATCTTTATTGTCTTTTTTTCCCAAAGAGAAGCAATGCCAGCAACGCCTTCATTAATCCACCTGGTCTGCCTTATCAGTTCAGGAAATTCATTTAGGACACTCACTCTTACACTAAAAGCCCCACTTACCTTAACTACACTAAGATCCTTTTGAGGAGACCCCTCATTATTTAGAGTTATCCCAATGTATGCTGTGCCGGGAGTATAGCCTTCAAGTACGATGACTCCATTTTCCTCCACCTCTATTGAAGTGATGCGCGACTGGGCTTCAGAAATTAATACGAAAGCCATTATTGATACGATAACGAAAATTAACTTTTTCATAATTGTAAATTTTAAAATTATTACTTGCCGCCATTTTTTGCACTTTCAATAGCAGCTTTAAAACCTGAGCGAGGCAATTTGAATTTAAAACGTTCAAAAGAGCAATCAAACTCAGAATCTGAGATACCACTATGCAACATAGCAAATCTAAAATTACCAGCACTATTAATTTTTATATAATACCCCCTCCCAATACAGCCCAAGTCAAATGACTTCTGTGGGTTATGAGCTTCAAAATCTATAGAACAAGGTTGCCTTCCAATCTTTAAACCTGGAAGAAGAATGCGAGCGTCCTCGGATACAGGATCGATTTCGAAAGTTATCTCCTGTCCCTTTTCAGATTTTACAGTTATAGTGGCACAATACCGATTGTCTTTAAAGACTGCTTTCCACTTGCCACTTCCAAGAGAGGAAGTGACTGTTAACGTTGCAAACAATGCAACTAAACTTAAGACTAAAATTGATTTTTTCATAACGTTTTATTTTAAAACTAATAATTGTAATTTAATAATCCCGGATAATAACTAAAATGTATTATTGTTTTCTATATATTTCAAACTTCTCACTTTTGGACAGAATATCTCTTTTTCCAGGATCTCTTAATATAACATTTATAGAATAGACTCCTGGCACTTTCTTTTCTGCAGGTAATCCGCCACTCAGGATATATTTACCGCTAGATGTTAACGGAAAATATTCGCTATGGACCTTCTTGCCTGTCATGTCATTTACTATATTTATAGCAACATGCAACCTCTCTTTAGATGCTGCACGAATAACAGCCCCCCAGCAAATTTCTTCCTCTGCATAAAAACTTCTTTTAACGCCTGAAAAATCTGATAGAGTAGTTGCATTGTTACCACGAACATTAAAAGAGAATATTAAAAAAATATTATCCTGCTCGGCATCTCTTGAGAAGACCAACTTAGTCCCTTTAGATACGGGCTTTCTATTATTTTTAAAATCTGATTCTTTATTCTTACTAACGGACTTGCGCCAATAGCCATCTCCATAAGCTAAATATTCAAGAGAGTATTCTGAACCTATTTCTGATAATACATCTCGAAAGTACATCCCAGCCCTAGGTGTAGAATATTTTTTCCTCTCCTCAGTTTTTTTCTCATTATAAAAATCACTTGAGGCTTTAGAATAATCTAATTTTTGTAGGATAAAACCTTTGGACATGGCATCTAAAGCCTTCTTCTTCCCGACCTCTCGACCCGACCTTAATTCCTGCAGATAGTCTGATCCACCATTACTCATGAATGATGAGAAACCTAAATTATCTGGATCAAAACCTTCCCTCCTAAACTCAAAAAAAGTATCCACCTGTTTTCTCTTCCAATCTAAAGAGTTTAAGAAAGCACTATTCCTAGAAATCAAAGATAAAATTTCACTCTTTTCCACAGCTACACTAATAGATATTCTGCCACCACATCTCCGACATCTACCGGAAGAACAAGATGGACAATCTACCCGAGTTTTTTTTATCTGTCTATTTATTAAACCAGTACCTTTACACCGACCACACTTTGGATATTCATCATACTTATTTTGCCTACCAGACCCCCTACAAAGTGGGCATGTTTGACCTACAAGTTGATCCTCCACTATAGTCCCAATACCATTACAATGCCCACAAATACCAGTATCGCAGAAATCGCAAGGAGCCATAGCAATGCCTTTCCCGTCCTGAGAATAAGCATTAATAGATAGAAAGACTACTATCGTTAAAATTAACTTTTTCATAACACTTTATTTTTCAGATTAATTTAAAGAAGTAACTTAAAAATTAAGTTTTACTCTTGTTATTAAAAACTTATAGTTAGTTGAGAAGACCTTACGTCCTGGTCTGCACCATTCCTATAATTAATATTTGTCCCTCTTACTCCCCTATAATTAGTTATAGAGTTCATTAAACCACGAATCCCCCCTTCTTCAATTTTAGCTTTACAATTCAAGATTAGCTTGGTTTCTTCATAACCTATTTTACCACCTAAACAATCCTTTGTAACCATTGTGAACTCACCATTAAGCGATATCCTTTCTCCAGACTTCCTCCCAGATAAAGATATATATGTACTTTCTTCTTTCTCATCACATAAATCGGTAAAAATAATTACGGGAATTTTTAAGGAAAAACTATTTCCTGATTGGACTAACTTAACTTTCTTCCAAACATCCACCTCAATATAGTTGCCTAACTTTTTAGTACTTAATGAAAAACTATAATCTTCTCCGATATTGGAAAACCTATTTTGAGAGGAACTATTACTTTCACTTCTGACATTAGATGATGAGGACTGACTACTGGAATAACTACGCCTTCTAACTTCTGAGGGATGTCTATCGTAGTCTAAAGAAAATTTATAAACAAAAAGTCCAGGCCCGCCAGTTCCACCATAACCGCTGGACGAACTTTTTAAATATTCAAAATCACCATTGAGTATCTTTGGAAGAACTTCTCCGGGATCCATATTCTTAGGATTCATTAAATATCCTTGCCGTCTATACTCAGCATCGTCTGGTAACAAACCGAATTGATTTCTTTTTGATTCTGAATAAAAGTCTGACTGACTTCCTAGTTGAGTATCCCACCCAGAGTAATTTTCTTTGTAAGCTTTAACGGTCATACCACTTTCGAAATATTTTATTTCGTTAACAAGTATTACTGCTCTGCCATGATAATCTGTTTTGATTACTGCTACTTGGCTTCTTCCATCAAGCAACTCAATTATTACTCCTTCTAATGGACGATTGTTATATTGATCCTCTACCTCGAAAACTAATGCCCAACTTGTTCCGTAATCAATTCTCCCCATAATACTATAATTACGTTGAGAGAATGCACTTGTTGCAAATAATGCAACCAAACTGAATAATACAATTGATTTTTTCATAATGTTGAAATTTAAAGATTAAATTCAATCCTCTTTTTTATTTATTTTAAGTTCAATCACTATTCTACTTTTCGTTAAAGCATTTTCCATCATACACATAAACCTTCCTGGTTATACTAAAGTCATGTGGACTCATATATTTGACTATTAGCCTACCCCCTTCTATTTTATAATTTGATCCAGGCCATAGAAATAATATATCCTCAACACCGTTCTCATTAACAAAGTCTATTGATTTGGTGCGCCATCTGCTTCCCACATCTAAAGCTACAATTTTAGATGGACCTGTATTGCCCAAACATATTGTCCACCAAGAGACCAGCACAAGTTTATCTCCGTCAACAGATAAATGAGTTAAATCGTATTCTATTGATGAAGACTTATCGAGCCCTCTCTCGCAATCATCCAGATGATTGGCATACATATACTTTGAGACTATTTTGGTTTCAATAGCCGATTTTTCACCCTCAGGTGCAAAATGGAATTTAAAACAATCCCATTTTAGGATTACAATTATCGCGATAGAGATTATCACGACTAATACTGTCATTAACTTTTTCATAACTGTAAATTTAATTGATTAAAATTTGATAATTTGTTTTTATTATTGACAATATTGTTAACAATAAAAACTTAAAAAAATGTTCAGACTAAAATGGTAATATTGGAGAGCTATCTACATCTAATTTCTTTGTATCTGGATTAGAAATTAGCCCTGCTTTTCTAGATGTGTCTTTTCTAAAAAGTGATTTTATATTAAAACCTCTGTTAAACAGTTTTCCAATGAGATATCCAAATGCTGCAATGAAAAGAATTGTGCCGAAGATGAATTTTATGGTTTCTATGTTGTATGATTTTAGTGAAACATTATTGAATAATATAGAAATTATTATTTACAATGTTGTTAACAATGGATTTCTAAAAAAATGTAAGCTAAGCTAAGTTTACATAGATTCGGATTCTCATATAAATCGCTAAAGTACGATTGTATCAGGGTATTTCACATTAAGTCTTAAGCGGCTTATTGTGATTTCAATTTTCTTCTTTTGCGAAAAAAATGAAGAATAAAAAGGATTTGAGACAATCTTTTTTATTAATTAAGTTATTATAAAAATACCTTAGGCGAAATTGTTTTTTAATGTTGCCTTTATTTTTGAGAACTTTTAATCAATAAAACTAATAAATGCTCAAATCCTTTTTTTGTTTTAATTTAATGAAAGGGTTTTTATTTTTTACCCAATTACCTTCCCCTTGTTGGTGTCAAATTTCACTGACTAATTAGACTATTCAACATCATAATTTATGAATACATAATAAGCTACGTCTTCTAAAAAATAATAATTTCTCGTTAATATAGCCCATAGTAAGCTGTAGAATTTGGCCAATATCCCCATCCATGATTCAGGGCTGATTCTTCTCTTGTTAGCCAACATTCGCCAGACTTATTCATTACATAGATTTCTCCTGAGTCGGAAGTAATCATTAGCCCGGGAGATGTTTCTGCACGGAAGGTTATACATTGATTTTCTCCTGGCTTATAATGTTGTAAAAATTCCTCGTAATTGCTGATTAAATACCAACCGTCAAGGAAACAAGTTAATGGAAACTTCTTAATTACAGGAGCTAAATCGTCGGCACTCCATTCTAGTGGAAAAGGTTTGGCATGCAACTTTCTAATCTGATTGTTAAATAGAATGTCTGTTGTTTCAACGACTCCGTTCTTTGTATAAACTTGACCATGATTGTTTTTCAAAACAGCACCTTCTTCTTTTGTTCTGCCGGAAAAAGTATTTCCGTCAACATTGTAACTAAGAACCGTCCCCTTAGGAATTTGTATCAATTCAAAATCACCATCAACGGGACGGGTTTTGATGAGCTGATAGAAGGCCTCACAAAAGTCCGAAGAATACGGATAATAGTTCTTTTCAGAATCTGATTGTGCCAATTTTTCCAAAGCCTCGGCCTTTTCTTTGGCTGCCTCATCTTCGGCCAGACGGGCTTTCTTACTTTCAATTTGCCAAACCATTACTACTAATACTACTACGAGGGCGGCTGCAACTAACAACCACGTTCTCTTTTTTTGAATTGTCTTCATAATTTTAATTTTAATTTTAACTTTAATCTTAATTTGCCTCGCAGGGTCGGGACTATTTATTAAATTATCCGTCGCGCTGCGAGGCAATTTTTAATTGAATATGATGGTTAAACTGCAATTGGACCCTTTATGTTCGGATGGGCAATATAATCTACCAATTCAAAATCTTCAAATTTAAAGTCGAATATTGATTTGATAGATGGATTTATTTTCATCATTGGAAGTGGATATGGCTCTCTTGATAATTGCAAAGTCACTTGCTCGATATGATTTGAATAAATATGGGTATCACCTAAGGTGTGAACGAATTCACCTAATTCTAAATTACAAACTTGCGCCATCATCATTGTTAGTAGCGCATATGAAGCAATATTGAATGGCACACCTAAAAAAGTATCGGCAGACCTCTGATAAAGCAGACATGAAAGTTTTCCATTTGCGACATAGAACTGGAAGAATGCATGACAAGGTGGCAGATTCATATTCGGAATATCTGCAACATTCCAAGCACTTACAATTATTCTTCGCGAGTCGGGATTTACCTTAATTGTATTTACAGCCTCTTTTATTTGGTCTATACTCCCTCCTTGGTAATCTGGCCAGCTTCTCCACTGATAACCATAAATATGCCCAAGGTTTCCCTCTCTATCCGCCCATTCATTCCAAATTCTTACTCCATTTTCTTGGAGATATTTAACATTTGTATCACCTGCCAAAAACCATAGCAGTTCATAGATTATTGATTTTAGGTGAAGCTTCTTTGTTGTTACCAATGGAAAACCTTCCCTTAGATCAAAGCGCATTTGGTAACCGAATACCGAAATTGTTCCGGTACCGGTTCTGTCTTCTTTTTGCACACCGTTTTTTGAAACGTGCTTTAATAAATCTAGATATTGTCTCATTATGTTCGTTTTAATATTCATTTAATCTGTCTGCTCTATTTGATTAGGTTCTTTAACCAATACAGCCTGCTCCTTTAATACCAAGCTATTTGCAAATGATTCCTGCTGTAGCGATAGGGTCCTGTTAGTAATCTCCTCAGAGTATTTTCGCAATTCAATAAGGGATTTGTGAAGCTTCTTTTGTGCTTCGACTAAACTATTTTGGTTTTCCACTGTTGGATTCCGTTTGAACTGAGTGGTATAAACACTTGCTTCTACTGCAAATTTTACAGTGGCTGATAGATGATTTGAATTATACAAGTTTTCCATTTTTCTTTTATTTCGTTTTTTGTGATTTTATTTTCAGGTGCCCCTTTATTATTTCAAGGTCACAGGTTTCGTACACTGACTCTAAATAGTCGTAATCATTACAAGTGTCTATGGCTAAAAATATTTGCCACTCAACTTCCTCCTCTTCTGCTTTTTCGACTGCAGAATTATAATCTTCTATTAATTTATTAATTTATGAGGAAGGGTCGTGTTCCATTCCTTAAGTGCAGAAAATCAGACATCAGGCAAACCACTTCTATTAGCTTTTAGGGGAACAAGAATGATTCTTCTCATATAAGTTTTAAGTTCTTGTTTTAGGTGTAATTCAAGCTTCTCAATCCCAAGGCCAGAAGATAAAGCAAACAAAGTGTATTTATCTTTTACCAGCATAAATTCGATAAGCCCCGTTAGGAATGAAAGAGCCAATTCTTTAGTTTGAATTATTGACATAGCATCTCCTATAAATCCTGGATATAATAAGCCAGAATTAACAATTGATTCTTTTGCCCCGTATAAACAAGTTTCGAAAGTCATTTGATTCTTCTTTGTCATCATCAATTAACTTTTAGAATTTCTCATTTTGCTAATCCGGGAATCAAGCACTTTATTTAAGTGCCGAGTCACCAGAAAGTTGTTGTTTGCCAGGTACCTCGCTTTCAATAAAGAAAGGGTATCTGCAGAATCTGCTGAAATAGTTATAATGCCGTATAAGGTTTCGTCTGAAATCTTCGACCAACTAATTCTCTTGTCAGTTAATACTAATGTAGCCATCTTGACATACCATCCGTCTCTTATGGCATCCTGATATATATCTCCTTCATTTGAGCCGTAGATACATTCGTATCCAAAGGTTAAATAATAAATGAATACCATGTTTCTCAAAATAGCATCGTCTTCTTGGAAGTTGAAAATTACCCTATGCACTGAATTTTCAGTTGACTCCAAGAGAACAAAATCTAAAAGATTTTCTCCTGCCAATTCAAAATTTGGTTTAACTTGGAAATCCAATAGTTTTCTTTGGAATTTCTCAACTATTTGCCGCAATCCAAAATTCGAAGGGAGTTCTACTTTTGAATTCATTTCATAAAATAGCAATCTCACTTCGTCATCTGTTGGAAATGGCATGAAGATATCTTTTTCTAATATTAATATTTTCATTTTTATCACTTTTAGGTTAAAATGTCTGTAGATTGGATGCCGAATTAGTTATGATAATAGAACCAGCCTTCGTAAACAAAGCTCTAAATACCAGAGAATGTGATAGCTAAGAGCTTCATTTTACGAAGTCCAATCTAACGTGCGTATTAAATAATTCTACGTCAAAATTTTACAACCAGAAGTAGGATATGTTTGATATGAATAGCCTGAGTCCTCGGCTATCAATTCACTAACAACTAACCCAATTTCCAACTGATACAAAGTTTGCGATGGAGCGGCAAGCTGCCCAGATCCTTCTACTGGAATCCAAATCTCACAGTCTTTATACTTATCCCTTTGCTTTTCCGGCCAGTGTTCCAAAGCTAGTTCCATATTAAGGATTTTCATTACTTTAGATTCTGGAGAAAGCTCATCTTTGAATTTTTCTGCAACGGCTTTAAGAAGAGAGCATATATTATACCCATTTTCTTTTGATGAATTTTTGTTCATAATCTTACTGGTTTTAATTTAAATAAATTACTTTTAAGTTAGAAAGGTAAATCATCCTTTTTATTTGAGAAAGATTCTTCTTTCTTTTTTGTAGTAGGAAAATTTACTATTAGATCTGAATAATCGGTATCTATTTCCACTTCTGGGAGGTGGAATTCGGGATCGAAAAACTCTTGCTCTTGATTTTCGTTATCAAGGGCTATTTGTCCTAAACCCAACAAAGGTTTCAGGTAATCCAGCTCATGATTGTTTAAATACATAATTAATCTTCAATTACTTCTGGATTATCTATTCTGTTGTCTGGGTGAAATTCATCCAAAACATCATTAAGACCTTCATCTACGGGACCATTGCCTACTGGAAAGCCACCGGGCACCCCAGATTCTAGTTCTTGAGCCTTAAACTCGGCGAAATTAAATTTTTCTTCTACCATTTGATTTTAAGTTTAATTTATTTTTAATTTGTTAAATTGGGGTGTCATTGTCATCCCAATAAGAATGCCTCCTCTTCTCAAAGGGATTCTCTGGTCGGATATCTTCGTCAATAAATTCTGGCACCGGCTCATCCTCAAGCAGATCCCTTTCTTCAAGAAGAGTATGACAATTTTCATCATCAGTTATGAACTCGTCGTAAGGATTGAAACTTGCACCCCATTCTTCAACCGGAAGTTCTTCGGCCTGTTCTGCAGTAGACAATTCCATTGATTTTTTTCGAGATATATCCAAGACTTCATTTCCTATTCCTTGATTTGAAAATCCATGAACTCTTTCAAAATAATTATCTGAAAAAGTGATTTGATCTTCTCCATATATAATAGAGATTATCTCATCACCGGCAAAGTCTCTATAGTTGACTTCTTGACCAATGGAGAAGGTTTTTTCGCAGTCTGTACAAAGGTTGCCTTTTTTGTCAGCTTGATGATAGCCTCTTTTATTGCAAGCAACACGATTGTCAAGACTCCTCTTGAATCTCATCATACTTTCATCAGTATAAATCCCAATTGTTCCATCCGCGTTATAGCCTTTGCCGTCTCCAAAATATTTGAACACTGGCTGTAAAAGCGAGACATTAAAACCTTCCTTACCAGGATAATGATAAGGTCGACCTAAGGCGTAGAAATATCTGATTCCTATATCTGGAAAATCGATGCCGGCATAATCAGAGAAACCTTCTTTTTCCTCATCAATGTTAAACATCTTTTCAGAGACAAAAAACCATCCACTCAAAAAATTATCCACACTTAACAAGACCTCATAACCAGAAAACTCTAAAGTCTTCTTGACGTTAAAGCAAACATTCCTATCTTCAGCTATAACCGCAATTATGCGGAAGTTATTAACAGATGATAGATAGATTGCTGTTCTAACATACATCCCGGCCCTTGTCGAATAATGAACCAATGACTCAACTATGGAAGAGTCTTTTTCTGAAATAAATTCGCCTTTTTTATCTATCCATATTTCCGACAAGGAATTCTCGATATTATTAAGAATTGGTCTGGGATAATTATCTTCACACAATTTAGTTAATACTACTAACATAGCTTTTATTTTAGGTGTAACACCAACATTTATGGGAATTGTTAAAAAATAATTTAACAAATCCAATTTGTATTTTATTGTTTTATTAAAAATTCTACCCGCCTAATACGGTTTGTTATGTCAACAATCTGGAAATCTGGTACATTGACTCCTGCTGCCAACATCAAAGCCATAACTTCTTTCAATGACTTTTTCGTATGAATGAAGTATTCAATATTTGCACTAGAGAATATAACATTGAAACCCCATTTATTTGGAAGTATTCTATCTTGGAATAAAAGATCCAGGATCTCGCGATTAACTTTGGCGCTTTTTTCCAAAAAATTTCGTTGAATTCCAAGAGTGCGACTATGCATTTCGAACTCACTTCGGAGTTGACATTCGCAATAAAAATCCCAAGATTTTCATCACTTTTCAATTCAGAGGCTTTAATCAGATTGTCTGAATCTATTGCCCAAAATTCATATAATTCATTATTATTAATAAATCAATAAACACCTTCTCTTTCTGAAAAACTGAAAAAGATTGTATCTGAACATAGTTCATTAAATAACTGAAGAAACTCTTGTTTGCTTGTTATAACATATTTATTTTCCATGGGTTTTAATTTTTATTTGACTTTTTTAATTTAATTAATGACTCAGGAGAGGGGGGTTGCAGAATACTAGATCTGCACCCCACTCAAAAGGAACCTTCTCAGGAAGTCTGTTATTAATTCCAAACTTTTTGTTAGACTATTCCCTTTCTAATTAAGATGGTGCTTTCTCAATAAAATAAATCTCGGCACCCTTCAGGTGTATTACAGAACTACCCCAATCCTCAAAATCAATTTTCATAATTAAGTCGGGACCTATTAACAAAGAAAATTTTAAAGATGAGAAAATTATTGGACGGGGGAAGGCTAGCAACTTGACCGTTACTTTCCCATCAATGTCTGTAAACATTGCAACATTTGCCGACTCCAAAGCAATTTGACTGCCTCTAAAATCAGCTAAAATCAAACCTAAATTTTTTATGAAAATTGCAGTTGTGCAATCCTCATGAAGAATTCTGGAAATGTCCCTTATTCCAAGTTTATCATCTATAAATATTGATCCTAAATCTATTCCTTCTCCGAACTCATTTTTCTCGGAGGTCTTTTCTAAGAATTCTTTTAATATTTCTTGTGACATGTCATTTCTCCTTTATACGATTTCACTTTTATTTATTTGGAAATTCCTCGGTTATAGATTTTTTCTACCCGATACTGTTAATGTATAATATTGGGGGTCTTCAATGTGAACTTTTTTTTCTTTTCTAAAAACACCCTTTGACATAAGGCCTTTTACTTCTTCGAATCGGCCTAACTTCTTTATTTGCTGGGCACTCATCCTTTTTTCTTTGCCCATCTTTTTCAATAAGGCTACTTCTTTAACTGTTAAATATACTGTAAATCTACTCTCACTACTACTTCTTCTTGATGCTTTTTTTGTCATCTTTTTTAGTTTTATTAATTTGACTTAATTATTTATTTTAAAAAAGACCACCCCCAGTCGATTAGTCGATTTTCTTGGGGGTGGTGACTATTAATAGATTATGAAGCTTCTGACTGCCTTAAAGCATAGAACTTGGGAAACCAATGACTTGGAAGCTCTGTTTTTGCAATGGAGATGGCAGATTCTAAATCTACAAGCTCAACAACATAACGCCAACCATTAGAACTTGCGGAAATAATACTTATCTCCTTAGTCCGAATGTATTTAATTGCCGTATATTTTTCCTTGAGTTCAATTATAGATTGAACCCAGGCATACATTGAGGCTTTTTGATTTTCTTTATTTGAACTAAATATGCAAATATAGCCGGTACTGTTTCGAATCTTTTTTATATCTGCATTTATTATTTTCAAGCCCTTCAGTGCCCTTGAAGATTTAAAATTATCACTCAAAGAAACTGGACTCTCGTTACCAATGTAAATCTCCTTTTTTTCAATATATTCTACAAGTTGTTCTCCGAGGGGGCACCTTACTTTCAATACTTTGTATAACACTGAGCCTTTTACATCTTCCGTCTCAAAAAGATAGATTGTTTTTTGTTTTGAACTTTTTGCAATATTTATAATTAATCTTTTGGAAGTAATTTTCTTATAATTACTTCTTTCTTTTCTTTTGGAACCTTTTGGGGCTCTCGAATTCTTTGAATTTCTTTGGTTTCTTTTCATAAGTTTGTCTCTTTTGTAATTCATTTTTTAATTAATATAATATAATATTCCCCCAATGTTGACTAACTAAAAAGTTCAATTCATCAATGTTCATTCTATTCTTCATAAATGATTTTATTTTGAAACTAATAAAATCCAATGCAAGCAATAAACCTTATTAGTTTCTGATTGACTACTACTAATATCCGTTAATCAAATTAAACCTTAACGAGAACCTCTGATTTGCTTAATCTAAACCTTAAAATCTGTGAGTATTGCGGTATTGAAAAAAACTCCTTACTAGTGGAAGAAGTTTCAAGGCAGAACCCACCAAAAAGGGATGATTCAACAAATGACACCAACAAACCCGTTCCATCAACTAATGGTTCACCACTTGATGTTATTGAATAGGTTTCACCCTTACCCTCTTTAATTAAAATGTTTTTTATTATTTCCCCCGAAGGCTTTTTTAAGGAACCTATAAAAAATAGAACGTTTGAACGCCTTAAGCCCAATTCCTGAAAAATCGCCAATATAGGGGCCCTTCTATTCTCTACTCTTTTTACATTTCTTATTTTTGAAATGTTTATACTTTCAGAGGCCAAAACCTCGATAACTTCTTCTGAAACAATATTCTCTTTGATCATTCTTTTGTTTTTTAATGATTATACACTTGTCCTTTTTAATCTCATTCAAGACAGTTGCTAGAAACTGGTTATCTTCAATATCCTTATCATAGCCTTCCATCTCCTTAGGCAGTTTATCGTCTATAGAGACCTTCAACTTGCCAAGATGTTCTCCTCGAGTTGTCCAGGTCTTTGGATTGCTTTCTCCAAAGATTGCATTAACAAATCGGATTGCGTCTCTTGCGTGCTTGTTTGGGGTCTCTTGACCATCTTTGAATTTATCAAGTTCTTCAAATATTACTTGTGGTAATATTATGTCGTTTCCTTCAAAACCGTAAAGCGACATAGGGTCATGTAATAGAACATTTGTATCTAATACGAATGTCTTCTTCTTACTTTCTAGGGTTCATTTCTATTGGGCTTTAACTGTTAAAATATCTACTTTTATTCGCTAGATAACTCCGTTACACTAAGGAGATTTGTTTTTTACTTTCATAATTTTTGGTTTTATGTTAATAATTAATTTGGAAATTTGTATAGAGAATCCATTCGTCTTTCCATTACTCCTTTGTAAGCAGAATTTATCCACTCTTCTATTTTTTTAATTTCAGATTTAGGTAATCCCTCAAAGATATAGATGCAATCCTTTTTTGAGAATGTTAATTCTAAATAATCGGAAGTTCCTAATTCTGAAACTTTTATTATAAAAAAATCTTCATCTTCATATATCTTTGATAGGTCTGCAGGATGTTGGACTTTTCGTATTCCATTGAATTTTAACTCAACAAAGCCATTGTTCATTGTTATTAGAACATCTTCTTCGTTCTCTTTTGATAAGATTCCGTCTTGTGTTTTTTGTTTCCACTTTTTTAAGTTTCTAACAAACACAAAAACTGGCTCCTCCGTTATTGGCTTCACCATCTTTTTGAATGTCTCGAGCAACTCTTTCTTTTTAGGGTTGTCAAATTTTACAATTAAGTGATACCAAAGTAAATGTGCTCTTGCGATTGCCTCACGAATGTCTTTTGTAAAGACATTTCTAATAACTATTCTTTTCATCTTTAGTCTTTTTAGTTTACTAATCTCCTATTATATGCAATGTACTCTTTTGGGTTTACGGTGATTTATTTTTCTCTTTCATTTTTTTGATTTTATGTTAATAATTAAGGCTTATCTAATCCCAATATTGGAATAATACCTGGGCTCAAGCATTCAAAGCCTTGGAAGTCTAAATTAACCCAAAGGCTTTCAATTATATGAATTGCATTTACTCCCATTTGCATTTTTGTTAACTCTCCGATGAATTCGAAAACATATTTTTCAACAGGGCCTATTACAAGGTCTTCGTCCTCTGGGTAACTTTTTACCCCAAGACACAGACTCGGGTTATGCCAATCTTTTACTCTTATACCCTCATAGATATCGGAATATTTGTATGCACCAAAACCGGAGATTAGTATAAAGTCAACGTTGAATTTTTCAGGGTTTCCCTTTGCTATAGATAGCTTGAATAAGTTAGGATTTAATTCCTCGGGGTCCTTGTAAGAGTCATCTCTTTTCTCAAGATTCTCTTTTGCGGATTTCTTCTTTACAAAGACTAATTGGATTTCGTTTTTACGCTATGCCATAAATTTATTGTATTAAAATTATTGGTTTTGAAACTTTGTTTATTAGACCGTTATCAATAAATGAACTGTCATGATTATTAATAGAGTCATTGAAACAATCAGATGGATGAAGGACTTTGTGGAAAAATGATGACTTCCTTCATAATCTTTTGACAGAATATCTTTTGCTATGCCTCCTTCACGATACCTTTGGAGATGACGTCTTAAGACTGGGACCAGCAGAAGAATGAAATAAGCAATCATCCAATTTATTATCTTGACCAGATTAGCTTCAAATAGAAGATAACAGAACAATATTAAGATAATCAAATAGAACGTAACTACCCCACTGAATGCATGAATTGATAGGACAAAATAGTTTTTGCTTCCCACTTTTGCTTTAGTTATAAACTTTTTACTTTTATTCATTTTGTTTTTGTTTTATGGTTAAATTAACTCCTTTTATTCGCTAAATAACTCAGTTACACTAAGGGGGTTTGTTTTTCACTTTCATTTTTTTTGGTTTTGGTTTTAATTTTAATATTTTTTTTAGAAATTACCTCGCAAGCTCAGTATTGATAAGTTGAATTATCCACTGCGTTGGCGGGCAAATATTAGTGGAGAGATCTGGAGCGTCAGGGCATTTATCAAATATGTAAAAAATGTATTTTGCCGTCAGAAATATCACAAAGTCTCAACTATTAATTTATTGATTTTATATAGTCTTTTTCCCTTGCTCCTTGTGAGTCTTTACTTTTACGCCCTAATATCGGGTTTTTCAAGTTTTGATTAGTTTATGTAAATCCATAAGCCCTAAGTGTCAGAATTTATTTTGTAGGTCTTATTCGATGTGCAAAATGTTTATTTTTCTGAGTTTTGTCTAAATGTGTATAGAAAAAATGCTCAGACATTATAAACATTATTGTCCTCAATTGGGATTTTTGTCGACCTATAGGGCAATTTGGTGTTAATAATTACTGGGAGTGGCTCAGTTCTCCAGATAAAATTGAGTTAATCGTTCTGTATAGCCATTCGCCTTGGAATATGGCTAAGAACCATTTGCCTTGGCTTATGGGAAAACAAAGTAAACTTTGTTTAGCCGAAAATTTCAGACAGGTTAAATCGATCGGTAAACGATTTAACCTGTCTGAAATTTTGTATCTGGGTTGCATAAACTGTTCCTTTTTGAACAGAGTGGGAGAGGGTATGGTGGGGTTGGTTAACTTAGAGCTCAATCTTTTATTGAAGACTTTAGGGACTGGAGCTACTTTTTTTGGCCGTGAGCAAAGGTTACTTTTACCCGAAGCGAGCCATCACTACTGACTGGAACACTAATACCAACCCAAACCGAGTCATTACTATACAAATAAAGCCGAGCGAAATAAAAGTTATCTGTGCTAGCTGGTAAATTAAAACGCCATAAATAAAATGGTTTTTTTGTTAACCATTTCATTAAATCATCTGGTTGTTTTTTCCCAGTTGAGGCGATTACAAACTGCTCCTTATTGATGTTTTTAACAAAACCATCTGGGCCAACTACTGAACAGGGTTTTTTCTGTTCCAAGGGCAGTCCATAATCGTGGACAACTTCCCCTTCTACTTTTCCTGCAAAGTAATTAGTTCCGGTATTGAATCTTATGAATTCCTTTTCGAAAAGATTTCTTAAATGGTTTGCAATTTTAATTGAAACTGGGTCTTTTTCATTTGCCATTAAGGCTTCGATTAAGCAGAATAATTCGATCAGATTCATTGTTTTTTGGCCTGATTTTTCTAGCTCTTTTGAATGCTTGATAAAGTCTTTGTCATTCATTGCGGGCTCGGGATCTTTGAAAAGTTTTAAGTTGGCAACTTTTTCGGATATTAGCAAATTGTTTATTTGCCAATATTCTTCTTTTGATTCGAAAGTTATTTTTTGCATTGGTTATTATTTTTTTGTTCTTTAGTTAATACTTGTTTGAAATTGATGAGTATCAATTCCCTCTAGGATGACCTCATTGAGATGACACCTCAGTTCTCCAGACAAAATTGAGTTAGTCCTTCTGTATAGCCATTCGCCTTGGAATATGGCTAAGAACCATTTGCCTTGGCTTATGGGAAAGCAAAGTAAACTTTGTTTAGCCGAAAATTTCAGACAGGTTAAATCTACTGGTAAACGATTTAACGAAATTTTGTATCTGGGTTGCATAAACTGTTCCTTTTTGAACAGAGTGGGAGAGGGTGTGTTTGTTATAGAAAAATTTGTCTGAGCTCTACGGGAAGCATGCCTGCGACGCCTATGCCAAGAAATCCTGTCCTTCCGTTTGTGCACCACTTGCCTGGACACCTGAAGATATAATCCATTCTAAACGGCCAGGGCCATCCACCTCTTTCTACTGAATCAACATCTTGAGTGGCGTTGAATTCTGTAAAACCTAGGTAGTCCGGCTTTTCTCCTGTTTGTGTTCTGTAACGAAAATACATAATAAAGTATTCAATAGGCAACATAGTTCGGAGGCCTTCTCTAGAAGCAAATCCTTCTCTGTAAATACAAGTTCTACTGTTTATCTCATATTTCCTCCATATTATGGGCTGTGGGTCTTGGCCCCCTGAGTGGCGAAATACATAATCCTTGTCTGGTCTTTTTTCGAAATATATGGTTTTCTTTTGAGCAATTTCTTTCCACCTTGGAAGAAATTCTCCGCTGTTAAAAGTTCTTGCATATGTCTCGAGAATTGATAGTAAGGTTACTCCTTTTGGAATGTACTCTAGAACATTTACATTTTCGTTGCTTTCTGGAATTCGCATATTGAGCCACCTTATTGTGATGCCGAAATACTTCTCCCAAAATTGCGAAATCATCACTTTTTGTTCTTCTAAGCCTGCTGTTCTGTAAGCAGTTACTTTTTTTGATTCTTCTTTTTCCATCTTATTTTAATTATTTGTTTTTGATTAATACTTTGTTTTTATTGCTTGCCGCGAACCGTTGACGGTTGACTGTCTACAGCTTACGGTTGACGGTTGGCGGGAAAGTGTTGGGTGCTGCTTTTGGGGCTAACATAAATGTGCCTACCAGTAGTTTAGAACTAACTGGCAGGACTTAGAGATTGTGGGGAGTTAGTTTTCCAATACTTCTCTTCCTTCTTCTGCGGCAACCACTTGGAGTTGTTTCAAGATTGCTTTCTCGGCTTCCGGGAAGTCTCCTTTTTTGTTCTGATAATACATATACATCAGATTATCATAAGTTAATCTTCCGATCTTAATTATTTGTAGCTGGAAGGTTTCTATTTTTGTTTTGAAATACAATTCGAACAACTCATTATTGGGTACAGCATGTTCTAAAGTTGGATCTTCTGAAAGATATTTATTCCAAATATATCTATGGTCAAACTGCTTAGCAATAGCAAAGCGATCCTCCATTTCATTTGTGTGGTGATTAAAAACTTTTATTTTTAAATCAACAAGACAATATGTATCAAGATTCTCCATTTTCGCTCTGATGTCGCGAAGTTCCGAATGGGAAAGAGAGTCTAGATATACAGAAATAACAGTTTCCCCCGTATACCCCGAAGAGAAGAAGTGGTTATAGACTTCATTATTCTTTGATGCAATTACAAAATCCAACCTCTGAGATGGTGGCATAAATGATAAATGTGAGTATAAATCATCTTCCACATTCTGCCACAAGCTACCTTCATTGATGAGAACTAATTCCATCATTTGCTCCGGGGATAAACTGTAATTTTTAACAAGGAAGCCTCCAAGCCCATAATGATTTTTCCTTTTACATAAACTGTAAATTTCTCTTAGTGGAATTCGTCTTCTTTTAATTAATTCATTTAGAACTATATAATCACCGTCCTTTTTGAAATCAAGGCCGTTTTTAATTATCCTTAACTGTTTCAAGTTAAGGGTACCATGTTTCACAAGAAGGCCATTGCGGGCTACAGACTCTTTTTCCTTCAGGTATTTTTCAATCTCCTTGAAGGATAATGAAGATATGTGCCCTGCAACTTTTGATTCGAGTGTAGACCATAACCAGCTCGACTCTAGGCAAAGATTAAACGCATCCTTTGAATCCTTAATTTCAAGATAAGGTAAAATAAAGGGTGTGAGCATTTGAGACTTTTTCAAAATAAACCTAAGTACTTCCTGAGTGATTCCCACTTCGTGATTTTTGATTATCCATTCACCCAAAACCTTTGTCATCTCAGAACTTGTGTCTTCACACCACAACGCTAAATGGGATATATTAATACCCAATTCTTTTGCAGCGAACAACTTATACTCTATTAAATCAGAAGCCTCAACACATTCCATTGAGAATATGTAGTCTTCTGTTTTTAGGGCCTCCTTTACGAAAGGAAATATCTCTTCAAAGAAATCTTTTTCCTTCAATTCCATTGCTAAAATTAAAAGCTCCTTTGGAGTTTTATTTCCAGCTGCTAAAATTACTGATAATTCTTCCATTTGTTTATTCTTTAAATTAATAATTGTGTTTTATTTTTATTTTGAATTGCTTGCCGCGAACCGTTGACGGTTGGCTGTCTACAGCTTACGGTTGACGGTTGGCTGTCGGTCTCTTGTGAAAAGCTGAATTTCCCTTAAAACTCTCCGACTCCAGGACAGATGAGTTTTATCCATGACGATTCTTTTTTTATGGTTTTTTACTTGAGCGAAGACGGGAAATATTGTCTCGCCTTTCGCTCGATTACTTGTTTTGATTCATTATCTCTAGCTGTGCTGGTAGATAATGATTGAAACTTCGGATACAAATATCAGCTAATTGCTATTTACTCACAGAATCTTTTAGTTCAAGAAGTAAGATTCCTGAATGCTCATCAATCTCGATAGTAATCTTTCCCATTGGTTGAACCATGAGTACAATTACCATAATATTCGTTGAGCATACAATTATTTCCAAAAATTCCAGGGTAAGTTCTTCCCCTTTTTCAAAAAGTAAGGTAGAATAACCATCTGAGCTCTTTAGTACGAGGGATGATTTTTTTGTATATTTAACCCCTCCGAGAACATAATCTACCTTTACTGGGTCAAAGATTCCCAACAATTTATTTTTTGATTCTGGGAATTTTAACAATTCGAAATCAATCCCGTGGTCAATTACCAGACTCCTTAAGTCTTTCATCCATGAGATATCTTCCTTTACCATTCGGTGGCCGTCTGGTAGAAGATTGTTGGTAATGGCAATCATGCCTCCAAATGATGCATCTTCTGGACATATCCATAATGATTTCATTAAATACTGAACTATAACGAACAAAGCATCCAGTGTCAGGTTCATTCTTTTTAAGCCCGTTTTAGTTGGTGTTACATCAATCACAGAGCTTTCATTTGTTGTTATTATTATAACAAATGATTCCGCTACTTCATCTTTCTTTTTGAAATAGATTCTGGACTCCATTCTCCCCACATTGTATTCGTAGGATGGAATGTTTAAGCTCACTTCTGTTTCCACATTATTAATGATTGTAATAACTTTTGGAAATATTGATTTTACATTTTTCATAATAGAATCTCCTTTTAATTTTAATTTATGTTTGTTGTATTTTACCCAGCTGCCAGCTAGCGGATTGCTAAGTATATTATCCGCTGCGCTGGCGAGACATGTAAAGTGCTTCTTTTTACAGAGAAGTTTATAGTATTATTGTTTATTAGAAAAACTATTCTTCTTTTTCAGGGAAGAGTATTTCTATTACTTTTTCTTTCTCTTCCTCTTCCATATTAGAGGTAGCAGAAGTTAGGAGTTTGAAAGATTTTCTTTCCGATAATATCTCAAAGAAATCTCCCTTATCAACCTTTTCGACCACGGGTTCAAATGATAATGTTTCTTCTTTGAAAATAATTGGCGCGGTGATTTTTTTACCATCCGTTATAACTGAAATTTTCAAATTATCACTCATCCCGGCATGTTCTGTTCCAGAACGATACCAACCGAAGAAGTTATCGTCTTTTATTCTCTTTTCAAGAATATCCAATATTCGCCCGTAAACTAAATTATATGGTGAGCTTTCAGCGATACTACCAGTACTTCTTCCACCTACGCGATAATACTTGGCCTCTTTGTCTAATAAGCCACTAAACTCTTCTGCGTTTGCAAGTAAATATATTACTGCAATTTTTAATGATTCTTTTTTATTTGCCATTGTTTTAAAATTTAAGTATTGTTTATTTAAATTATTTTTTTGTTAACTTCCCTCGCAAACTCGTGGATTTGATAAATTTTATTATTCGCTGCGCTGCGGGCAAAGATTATAGCTACTTTTTATGGGAGTCCTGAGATTCTCTTTGTGGACACTGTGATTACTACTGTCTTAGGATCTCTTTTGTAAAGGTTTGACAGTTCATCTGATTTTAAATAAAATATAATAGTTCCTCCTATAATTCATTTAATTTTTCTATTATTATTTGATACATTTCCTCCTCTAACTCTTCTCGTTTTTCAATTGGGAGAGAAGACTCCAGGTTTGATAGGATACTTTTAAACTTTTTGTTATATTTTAACATAGATAAAAGGAAACTACCTTTTTGTGTATACAAGGTTATATGCCCGTCATAATAAGAGTCTATTGTAAAATATAATATTCCTAAACTTTCCAGGACTTCTAGAGAATCTTCTTCTTTTGAAAAGAAACAACCTTTAGACCTATTCTTCATAAAATCATCTATCAATCTTGCAAGCGACTTCTTTATTTCGAATTCAGAATACCTTGCTTTCTTAATCTGAATAGAGTATATTATTCTGAAGATTGAAAAAGTGCTTATTGAACAAACTATTAATATTATCGGCATTTCTTCCCAGATGTCAAAAATGCATAATAAAATTAATTGCGAGAACATGGTTGCGCTTAAAAATACCAGGAATGATAGTCTAGCCTTTTCCTTATTATAAGCCGCATCTATTTTTTCCGGGTCAAACTCCATCGTGTAAACAAAAAATCCCATGAGCAAAAGCAAATAGGATATTTTATCTACCAATTCTAACAAATTTCCAATCAATATTAATTCAGAGTAAGAGATTGTAAATAATGACAATAACGATATTATTATTCCAGTTATTCTTGTTTTTTTTGAATTGTTTTTCATTTTGTTTAGTTTTAAAATTAGTTATTTGACTTTTTCTTTTACTTTCCCTCGCATGGCTTAGCCGTTCATATTTTCATAACAAGGCTCATTAATCTAATCAAAGATTGCCCTCGAAGGAATAGGAGCGGATTCAAGTCCTAAAGATTGAAGATCTGTTATTTCTCCTGGAGCACACCAAAGATGGCCAGGAGTAAAGACATCGGATTCGCCCTTATATCTAAAAAAGGCATGCAGATATCTTGGATAGGCAGCTATTCGCCCGGCACCAACAAGGATTATTATTCTCCCGTTGTAAATGAGTGCATCTCTAGGCCTTGCTGAAAACATTGAGCAAGCTTCGACTGAAGTATCAATTTCAATCGAGGCATTGCCTCCTTTTCTTATGAAATTTTTCTTCATGATATTTAATTTTTAGTTATTGACAAATTCAATCTGAGGGATCTAACCAATAGGTGTCACCTATCAACCACTCATTTAAAATAAGCTTTTGATAAACCGTAAAATTATTCACAGTCTCCTCACCAACCCTTGAGGCCATTGCTTCGATAAGACTATCCCTCATTGCCCTTACTGCGAGTCTTTTCTCGTTGGTCCAGTTAATAGAAATAACCTTTTTCAACTGAAAAATTAATTGTTTCCATTCCTTAGCCGTAAAACCGTTGTCTCTCTCTCTGTGGACTATCTCCTCGACCATCTTACCTTGAGGATAGGTTGCCTTCTCTGGAGCCAGGGCTTCCACTAATTGAAAAAAGTCAGCTCTTTTTAGATAATCTTCAACATTGCTATTAAGATTCTCCATTTCATAATCTGCTAAATTATTAGGAATAAACATTTCAGAAAAATCAATCACTTCGCAATCTCCAGATAACTTATTATTTAGACCCCCCAAGAAGATAGAACGCTCTTTTTGGGAGGTACACCAGACTGCAGAACATAGGGATTTTGGGGACATACTCTCCTTATCAAAATCTAGAGCATCACCCCTTTTTCTAATAGTAGACTTCCTCCAGGGAAACTTTTTCATCAGGGATCCAAGTTGCTGATGATTTTTAGCCTTCATTATTATTGACTTTGTCTCATAGTTATCTATCACAATTAAAACTATTGCAGGAGTTACGAACACTCTGTAAACACCTGCATTCTCAGCTATCAATGATATACCTAGAAATGATACAATAAGAGCTAAAAAAACTATTAATACTTTTAGTTTAAATCTTTTTATTTCCTTAACTAAATTCATAACCTTATTTTTATTTTTGTTTATTTCTACTGTGAGTAACTGGTTTAATGCCGCTCTGTCTCTTTTTCCGTTATACAAGGAGGCTGTTAATTGTGCCCAAATCTTCTTTGCAATCTTTATTTGTAGAACAAGCCCTTAGCTCTGAACTGCTCATTTTCCGGTAATTTCTACGATGATTTTGATTTGAACCTTCGCCACCAGACTTTTTGTTGTTATTGTTTCTTTTTGACATCTTACTCGGTATTTGTTTATTTTGCTTTTCTCCCAATTTTGACCAAAAATACAATTATTTCTAAATCTCAACATAACTTACATAACCTGAAAAAATTGTTCGCTCCGCTCATATAAATTTTGAATTATCGCCGGTGGCAGATGCAAATAGTGTAAATTATTTTTTCAAAATTGATGCTATTTTCTGTTTGAAATATAATATTTGCCTCTATACAAAAATGCCGCAGATTTTTTGGCACGACATATACCCAGAGCGAATGTCATAAGGAGTCGATAATTAAAGTGTCTTTATTCTGAGCTGTAGCGAAGGTCTTTTTTATCTTTAATGAGCTAATGTTGCTAAATATCAATGAATTAAACTTTTGAGTTAGTCAAAATTGGGAGAAGAGCCTTTATTTTATTTTTAGATAAAAGTATGAAAATGTGAATTATTTTATACTAAAATGCAAACCTACTTTGAATATGTTCTTTACTATCTCAAGGATTTTTGCTGTCTTGGGATAACCTTTTAACATATTTCATCCCTCTGATAAAAGAGTGGTGGATATTGCGAATATGACAATTTTAGTCTTCAAGTATTAATTCTCCTACTCTTTTAGACAAGGCATCTTTTGTCAATGAATCTGGACAAAATTTAAAACTTGTTTTGAGCGTATCCATGTCTGAAATAAAAGATGTAACATTAGTAATGACCTCACTTAAAAATTCATCAAAAGCATCAAAGCTTTTCTTTTTTGGATGTAAGGAATCTAAATGCCTTATTGCTTTCATCATAATATCTTCTGATTTGATTATTCTAACCTCAAGAGTTTTAGCGGCAAAATCTGAATCTAAATAATAGTAGGTAAAAAGCATAGGGTAACTTCCGTTCAATATTCTTTTTTCTGCTCTTAATTGTGAAGAGCCTGAAAGGATTTCATAGATAACAACTAGGGTTGTCAAATCTAATTCCAAAATATCATTATTTATTTCGTCTTCGAGACTAGAAGCTTCTCGACTGAGCGGTTTTGATAAATTTAATGCAAAGACTTTTTCCCTTATTGTTTCAGGAGCCCTTTCCCCTTCTACTACCTCTTCAAAATTTACTCTCCAGTTTTTAACATACTTAAGATGTCTACTATTAAAAGAACTGTAAAGTGTTTTGAAAGCAAATAATCTTTCACGGGAGCCCTTTGCCTCTTTGAGTCTTTTGTAAAGAAGTGCCCGAGCTATTCTTGCAGAATTTACTCTTGATATTGTGAAAAGCAATAATATTTCAACCACTAATGCAAGTATGAAATAAAAAATCGTTCCTTGTTCTAATACATTAAAAAGACCCCAAATGCTACAGGTAACCAACGCCGAGACTGCAATCCACAAAAGGATTGACCACAACCAGGTGGATTTTGGTATTTTTTTCATATTTATTGTTTTATTAATTTTAGAAATGATTCTATCATTTCCTTACTTTCATTAATATATGTATCACTTGGCTTCTTGGTGGGCCAATACAATGGATAGCCGCCAACATTATAGCCGAAGTTTTTATCCTCCTCTAAGAAAGGAGTTGAATAAAGAGCTTCCACAGGATGAAAATTCCATTCCATCTCGCTCAACCTTGTCAGATTTTCTAAGAAAATACAGGCGTCGATTGCCTTTATTTCTTTTAACATTTTACAATAAGAATCTGCTGATTTATCTCCAAATGATTGCTTTATTCCGCGATAAACTGCCTCTAAAATTTCAGAATTAATGTCATAATAAAGTACATTTCTTCTTCTTGAATAATCAAAAGCATTTGTTGATAAGCCAGTATTTCTTATTATTTATAATAAGCTTTTTTTGTTTTTTATTATTCGATTTTTTTGTTTTTAGAATTTTAAAATCAAGAGCCACAAATTTGTAAGGCATATTTGGGCTCCTGATTTTGTTAATTAAGTACTATATTTCGTTACTCGCTGAAAAGATGCTTTTATCTCGGCAAGTGTTTGAATAGTGCTATGCTCGTACGCCAATCTTTTTTATTGCCTCGATAGAAATAATCTGCTGTATTCCCTCCATGCCCACAGTCGTAATTTTTGATGTCCATCAAAAAGGAGATATCCGAATGATTAACCACTACACGGAAGGAGTTTTCATCTATTGAAAAATAAGAATCTCCGCTTTCATTATTCTTGGCGATGACCATAATTGAAGGAGAATTGTCATTTAAACTGAGATTTAATAAAAGATTTGAATCTCCTAAAAATTCACCTTCTTTTAGGCGTAATATCGTCAACCCCATCTCTTTATTTATTGTTAAGATGTTTGAAGAGCCGTCAGACAGGGAAGCATCAATTGAAATATCCAAATCAAATAACAGCTTTTCATAGCTAGTGTTTACCATATTTCCGTAAAAATACATTAACTTAAGCCCCTTTTTCTTTCCTGCTTTTGTGAGCTTTCGTATTCTTTTTTTCGAGCTTACCACAAGGGAGTCCCCTGGTGCAACTTTTAGTTCATCATTCAAATTCCAAATGACTTCCTGATTCACAACCTCTGTGAAATAGAATTTTTTAAATCCGGAAACAAAGTCATAGTTTTCCATCACATAGTCTGAACCCGAAGACTTAAGATTTAATCCAAAACCTCTTTGAACTTTCATCGTGAATTGCTCAGATCTTCTGAATCCGGTTTCTATAATCTCCACTCTCAAAGTGTCTGAATAACAGAATACTAACCTGTTATCTTGAGCATTCGCTTTTACAACTAAAAGCATTGCTATTGATAATACTAATAATATCTTTTTCATTTTTCTATGTATTATTTGTTTTAACATTAATTTACAAGGTAGCATATTCTCAAACTGGAAATATGCTACCTTAGAACAATATGCTACTTGAGCTTTAATTCTTCAGTAACTGATTTTAATTGGCAGTTCTCAAAACTCACAATTGCCTGGGACTGGTACTTTGTGCTTAGACTCTGAAACTTTTTAAGAGAAACTCTACCTAACCAACCATGAGAGGAATTTTTTATAAATATATTGAAACCATTTCCTTCAATTCTCATAAAATGGAATGTCTTTTCTTTTAGTTGAAAATATGATTTCTTTTGATCAATCATGTCTCCTCCATTAAAAAAGAAACTACCTTCTTCTAGCCAAAAATTTAGATTTAGTGGCCCGCTGTTAAAAGACTTATTTTCAAGAGAAAAGCCAACTAGGACATTTTTATGTTCATTTGGATGATAATCCTTTTGGTGCTCCTCATCGGTTAAAGCTGATTGGATGTCGGCATCTAAGTTTACAAATACCTCCTCATAACTTTCCTTAAACATTCCTATTTTTTCTTCATAGAAGCCTATTAATTTGGCTTCTGAATTGGAATCCATATTTACTTTTGTTATTGACTCAAGAGCACATCCTTTTGGCAACCAGGCACTTAACTCACTCAAGCTTTCCCTGGACAATACAAAAACCTCACCACTGGTACTGATTTTTATCAGCGACAATTTATCCTTCTTATTCAGAATAGTAAAAACTTCTGAAACCTTTCCATTTGAATTGATATCAAGTCCGGTTCCAACTTCAATTGTAAAATTTTCCAAAAGATCCCCCCTTACATCAGAGTGTAATACTGTCATTCGGATTGTGTCTTTCAGGCATAAGGTTGCTTTATTATTATTCTGTGCAGCTGCTGATAAACCAATCAACATTACTGCGATTAAAAATAAGTTTTTCATCTTTTCTTTTTTTAATTATTATTATTATTTTAGAAATTTTATTTTGTCAACCGCAAACGACCAAGTAATAAAATATTTTGGTCGCTTTTGGTTGACAATTAATTATTAATTTATTCCTACCCATCTTTTAGAATCTGTACAAAGGGGTTCCTTTTTCGATGGATTTAAGCTGGTGAAAAGAAAAACTCCCCGTTCTGCAGGATATGCTCGAAAGACACCCCGTCTTTCATCTCTACCACCAACATCTCATGTAAATCCTCTTGCAAAAATGTCCCTAAAACTTTTGTATCGGCAAGAAACAAGCCAGAAACACAAGCCCTACCATTCCACCCTTGTTCTATGGATTCTATTTTTTTATGAAAAGCTCCTGACGATGGAAGTACTTGACCCACAGAATCTAAAAAGCGCTTCAGGTCTTTTGTGGCAATAATTGACACAGGAACCTCTTCTCCAAGCAGGTCTTCAATAGAATCATAACCTGCGCCGAACAGTTCTAAAAAATCTACGGAGACTATTCCATCACTGTCTGGCACGATATAGAATTTCATTCCTTTTGTTACTCGGTGAATATGGTTATAACCTAAATTTACTAAATGATTTTTACTTCTCATAATGATTTGTTTTAAAAAGATTATTTTATCAATAATAAACTACTAACTGCTATGACGGGTTTACAACTTTTTATTGATGCTTGTTGTTGCTTCCAACCCTTTTTGTTTTTTCACCATCAATTAAAGGCTCTTCAACTGTGCAGGCACAGATGTGGCTAAGGCCTGGCTTTAATTCTGGCGAATCGGTATTGTATTCACAGCATTGGTCAAAAATAGACTGCTCAAAATTATCAAGAGGCTCACCTTCCAAAACAGCTTCTATAATTACGGCATCCATCAATAAATCTGTGGCAGTTATTGCTGGTTCTTCTGGAAGCGGTGAGTTTTCCACCATTCCTTTCAGATACATTACCAATGAACAGAACCTATCCTTACAAGAACAGTTGTCGTAGTGAACTAAAAAACGTTGAGCATAAGCTTCTGAAATAACTTGCTCTAACTTTTCATCTTCTTTTTTTAATTCACTTTTTTTAGCCCTTTTCATTTTTGCCAAATCGTAATCAGCATCTTCTCCAAAAATTACTCCAATGAAACCTTTACTTAAAAGGTCAATGCCTTCTCGATATGACTTCCAGGCCTGTTTTGCTTCTTCTTCTTTTACTAGGTTACCTACTTCTTTTGGCCACTCTGAAAATCCAACGATTTCAACTCCTTCGAGAACTGAATAATCAACTTTTGATTTTTTCATTTTGTTAAAATTTAAGTAAATTACAATTAATTTTATTTAAACTACCTCAATCACTTAAAGACCCATATACGTAATTCTCACCCGTAAATCTGATTACGTGTTTTGGCTTTGAGCTATTTTTATTATTCATTATAAAACTCCTTCTTTAATAATTAAATTATTTCTTTTACATAAACGTGACCTTTTTTGTCGACAAATTCAAAGAAAATAATCCTCCCCATTTTTACAAGCAAGTATTCATTTCCTTTTGTTTTGTAGGTCCCGAATATTTTTCCTGTGCCAATAAAGTATCCTGAGACCATGTAACGCTTCTCTACATTTGCCTCTAGATTTGTAACAATATTGGGAGTACAATCTCTTCTGGTCAAAGTGCCTTCTATTGAAGAATCAAAATTTTCCCTTGTTGCTGCATTGAAAAATGAGATTGGAGTTGGGATTTCCATGATTAGGCGATCAAAAGAATACCTTTTTAACTCGAACATTTTTTCCAAGACTTCCTCTGACATCATTTCAAATTCTGGAACAATACGGAGAGTTGGCCTTTCCAACTTTGAGGTCATTGAATTTTTTGAGATTTTTTTAAAATTGTGTTTCATAAACGATTTTTAATAACATTGTAAAAAGCCTTGCTTGAAGAATCTCCAAACAAGACTTTGATTAATTACTGCCTAGGGATTGACAATTGCAGGTCTGCAGAACACGATGAGCTGATTTGTAGGGGTAAAGATTCTGCCTAAGCGCAGCCTTCCCGAAATCCTTGCAGAACCACGAACACTTGTAAAGTACCCTGCGAATTCTAGGTTTCTCAAAATTATTGAGATCTTTAATATTTCCTCTGGACTAAGATAGCCTATGATTAAATGATCTTGATGGATACTTGGCCAAGATGTGCCAAGAGACCTTGAATAGCTAACATAAGCCTGCAAAATTCTTAAATTGATATCATCACCGATAGGCATCCTATTGGGATCAATCTTAGAGGGTGGCTGCTGATTTTTGGTTAACCTTGCAACTATTCGTGCCTCTTCTAGTCTTTGATTCTTTCTCGATTTTACTATCAAATTAATACCTACTTCTATTGAGAATAATCCCAATATAATAAGTACAAAGAAAACCGCGGATACACTTGAAGCGTTCACGCCAGATGCGATTAGCAGGATTCCCACTAAAAAGAGTCCTATACTCTTAAACCATAAAACAAAATTACTTCTATCCATTTTTTCTATTTTTAGAGTTTTGAAAATTATTTTTTGAATTAAAAATTCTTAGATATCCAACTGGATGTCTTTGGAAAGTTTTCTTTAAAGTTCTGCTTTCGAGACAGACGCTTCAGGTATATGATGATTTTAATAGATACAGGAATCACCATTAACCAAAGAATAGAAAGGATTAGGGCTGATACACTTTCCGTATTTATTATGTTCCCCTTGAACATATTTCTTGGCTCAGGTAAATTCCCCGTCTGCCAAAAAATTATCACAATAATTCCCCTCTGAGCTGCCGCTATAATAGAGAAAGCCCCATAGTAAAGGAATATCTTTATCAAAAACCTTCCAATCTTTTTTAGAAATTCTTTGAGTTTTTCTATCATACACTTTACTGTTTTTATTTTTTAGAATAAATATAATGCAAGGCCTCTTGCTTGACTTTATTTTTACTCTCCTACGAGCTGATTATCTAATCAAAAGGAACTAATGTCTCTGCTGTTTTTTTGAAAATAGAAATTGCTTTATCCAGCAAAGCTTCCTGCACTACTGTCCTTTTTTTAACAAAGATTGCTTCGTTTAGAAGGAGTCGGATTTCGGTATTATCATTCTCACCAACAAAGGCCTCTCCAAATTCATAACCAGCTCTAGATAGGGACATCGTTACCATATCTGTTTCTGGTGCATCAATAAATTGAAGCAGGCCCAACTCTTTCAAAAAGATTGCGGTGGGATATTGAGATTCTGTCTTTTTCATTATTTTCATATAGGGATAACCAGTCATTATCAAAGAGTTTTTATAATCTTTGTAGATTTCAATAAGAATCAAAAGGTGCCTGGAAAGGTGTTCTCTTTCTTCTTTTGAATCAAAGGTATCTGCAAATTTTTTGGCATCTTCATCTAAGGGTTGATTCCATTCGTCTGCCCTTCCTGGATTGTTTATACACCACATACTTTTTGCTAGAGTATCTAGTTCATTCAAATGCTCTCCCTTTTCTGTAAAAGTAATTTTCTGCTGTAACACTTTAAAATAAAGGTCAAGTGGTGAGCTGTTCAAAAGAATACTCTCGGATATCGGGATTGCTTTTTCAAGAACCTTAAATTTTTTATATGAACCAAGGATCTTAATGTACCCATTTTTTTTCAGAGACTTAAAATTTAAAGCATTCAACTTACCCTCTGCTTCTGTAAAGGTATTCACACCTTCTGCCTCCTTTATAATCAAATTAAAGAGACACACTATTGCCTCAGCAGCTTCCAATTTTTATGAATTTTTTGGAATTTTTTTTAGAAAGTTATTACTACAATTGTCAAAACATCAAGGAGAAACTTCCTGATGCTTTGACTCTAAAATATTAGAATATACTATGAAGCTACTCTTTTTAGTCCTGGAAATTCTATTCTTCTTTTTACATAACATTCTATTGGGTCTGTTTTGGACAAAAGGGAATCTTTGAAATCCTCTTGAAGCATTCTAACTCCCACATAGCATAGTGATTTTATACCAAGAGCATTCATTTTTGGATTTATTGCAACATCTACCAGCATTTCTTTTTTTGGAGATATTACTCTTTTATGTACGACATAGAAGAGTGATTTAATCAATGCATTGTCAACGACTGCATAACCTTGATATATATTCACCCACTTATGGTCGGCCATATATGATTCTAAAAATTTATACGCCCTTTCTTCTGAAATAATTATTTCCCTTTCAAGTTTAGAAACAACATCCTTCTTTGGCCATAGAGACTTGTTATGCAATGGCACAAAAACAGATCCTTCATGCTGGATAAAGAAATGAGCATCTAAAGAATAATGGGTTCTATCTATCCATCTATTTGCTGCTTCAATTTTATCCCACTCTTCATCCATTAAAGATTCCATTGTTTTTATAAAAAGCTCGCCCTTTGATCCTTGGATGTATTGATCAAGAGTTGCCTCTTTTTCCACTCGACCCTCGACCGTATCGGGTTTTAGTATTATAGAATTTTCCATCTTTACTATTATTTTAATTATTCAACTTTAACCAACCTGACTGTTCAATCATTGGCATCCACACCTTTTCTTCTCTCTGTTTTGGTGTGAATTCCTGGTATGCGGTTGCAACATGGTCATGGCTCTCGAAGAACCTGACTTGGATGTATGGATTGTTTCTCTCCAAGTTTATGCCGTAATCTACTTGACAACCGGTATTGTGAAATTCGGTTGTTGCAAAATCAAATTTAATATTTGATAGGCTAAACTCTGCGGTATCGTTGATGGCGGCCATTTCAACATAACCTAAATTACCACCTTTCATCTCGCGGATATCTTTAAACTTATCGCTGCCAATAGTCAGGCCAACTAAGAAAGATATCACTCCTGTGATTAATACTGTGATTAATACTGTGATTAATATTTGATTTGTTTTCATCTTTTGTTTTTTTGTCCATTATTTACTTTTTATTCTGCTCTTTTTCAAGGAGAGCTACGAATTCTAAGTATTCTGAATCTTTTTCAAGATTAGTAAAATCTGCTTCAAAGGTAGCACCCTCATAGTTGCAAGAGAAGGTAGCCCAATCATCACCAGTTGCAGCATCGATGTTCGTTTTTCCTTCTTTTGTTAAATACGACTGAATCAAAATCTTTGCTGCTATAGTAGAATTATTTGCTTCACTCTGGGCGGCAGAGATTGCTCTTGTGTCTTCCTCTGTTAAAGGGCCAACAATTTTACATTTTCTTATTGAATCTTTGCTTTTGAACTTGTACCTTTCGGTTGTAAGTAGAGTAAATTCATCTGACGCCTTATTGTAGTCTGTTGAATATACTAAAACACCTTCATAATACAGGGACCATTGTTGCCTATTCAGTGAAGTTGTTTCAATAACTTCTGCCGGGTACTCTTCATAAGCTATGTAGACAATATCTACAAAGTCATCACAATAATGATACTCTGTTTTTACCTCTGAGTTAACAACTTTTTTTTGGATTTTTTTCGCTGAATCCTGAGCGCTAACTGTTAGTGCTGAAAGGATTGCTACTGTTACTAATAAAATAAGATTTTTCATAATGTTTTTTTTAGAAAAATCAGCAGATGAGCAATTAATTTAGTTAACCTAAGACAGTTGCTTGTCTGCTGACTTTTTTATTATTAATATTGATTTGTTTATTTAACTAAGCTGCGAAAGATGGCAATTTCCACATTTTGTACTCTTTAATTGGCTCTCCATGAATCGATGCCAAAATCCCTCCTAGCAAAAATGCCTTTTGAAACTCAAATTCTCCGTTGGGTGCTTTGAACCAGCATTCTTCTTCAATCTTGAAAATCATTTTTTTTCCAGCTATTGACTTTAATACTAAACCGGATGGGTATACTGTGCAACCAGCAAATTCGGTGCTTTCATTTGGATCGGTTAGCTCTAAACCGTTTAATTGAACTTTCAGATTACCACCTTTGTTTGTGTAAATTTTCAAACCCACTTCTTTGTCTTCGAAACGAACTTTTCTTCCTTTTACTTCTATCTCAGTTACCATGTTTACATTTAAATTTTTCATCTTGTTTTGTTTTAGAAATTTAATTAATTTGATTATACAAAATACTTCTTTTGTTTATTTTTTATTTGCTCCGATAAACCCTTCGGAAACATGATAAGTTATTCCATTACAAACAACCTTTGAGTCAAACCCAGAACCTATACTCAGAACTTCGTAACCCTTTGCCCTGAATGAGACACAAGCGGAGTCCAAGTTTTCTTTAGATATTTTTCTTGCGTTGTCGTATTTTGATATAGATAAGGCTCCTCTGTGATCGAAGACGGTTTTTGCGTTTGCTGAATCTGACCTTACAATCTCAACCATATAAGATAGGGTTATATATCCGGCTGGGGAACATTCTAGATTAACCTCTGGCCAGCTATACTCTGCTGGATAAAGACGTTTTAATTCGTCACCAACTTTTGCCGAGAAAACGTTTGCAACTTTATGCAAATTATCTCCATTATTGTTTTTGGCTGTTCTTGATACACTTACCGTTGTTAGCACTTGGGCATCTTCTGTAAATACTTGGGCACTTACAGTGAAGATTAAAGCCAAGATTATAACTGATGTTAATATTAATTTTTTCATAATCTGTTTTTATTATTATTAATTTTTGTTCGCCGTCCGCTCAAGGATTGATAGGTTTAGTTATCGCTCCGGGCGGGGGTGAATATTGTGCTACTGTTTAAAATAGATTGAAGATTATTATTTATTAATATTAAATTTTTTATGATTTATTTTTTTAGAAATTTACCACTTGTTTTAACTCCTAGTGGGAAGGAGTTAATAGATATTCAAAAATTAAACACATGCTTTTCGTTTAGTTCTGATATTAATTCATCAATAGCCAAATCTATCCTCAAAGATAGCTCAAAATATGCATTTTTCTTTTCTGTTTTTATACCTTCGAATACTGATTTAAAGGAAGTCATCATATACAATCTCTGTGTTGTCAATTTGACTCCTCCAGAAATGGCTTCTTCAAAACCCTCAAGGTGTTTATTTATTTTACCTTGATACTTTGGCATTCCGAGGGCGGCATACCCAACCTCTTTCCGAATATTCGTCAAATACGCCTCGAAATTATTCGTGAGGGTTTTTTTAATCCAATATCTTGAGGACATTTTAAAATTAAGGTTTTGATTAATTACTAACCCCCAACTACTTGTGGAGCAGGTTGCAGAGTTCTTACCCCACTTCTTTACGACCCTGCAGTTCCCTGAGGAGACATACACTCCTGGGACAGATAACTGTCTTGAATGTTCTTCTGGAAAGACCACTAAGCCCTGAGTGCTATCGGCAGGAATAATCTGGTGCCACTTGTTTATTTTGAAGATTGGACCCTTTTCTTTAACTCGTATATAAATCCTACCTATTGATTCCTGTATGTCATCTGCAAAATGCAGTATGTTATTTTTTGACTCAATTGTTGTTGCATTCATAATATTAATTTTTTAATTTGTTTTAGAAATTATTGTTGTTATCTATAAAATTACTTCTCCCCCCGCTTGAGAATAATAACGTAATGTTATCCCTCAAAGTGCGGGAAAATATTGAGCTACTGTTTTATAAAGATTGATTAATGTTTAACTCCACTCTGCCATGCCTTGTATTCTTGATTTCTCTGGTTTTCTTCAGCGCCCCTTTGAAATTGCGCTGTTTGTTCTATAACCCACTCTGCATCTTCATATAATTCACTTGGGTATTTTGGACGGTCGGTGAAATATATAGATAATTCATCTTGGGTCATTTCAGCTAAGAATTCTTCGAATTCTTGAACTTCCGTCTCGTATTCCTCTTGTAAATTTAGAAAATATTCTGATTGTTTATCTATTGGTTTCTTTCTTAACTCGAAGTCTAGATCAATGTGACCTATTATTACTACTCCATTTGCTGAACCGTTTCCACCTTGTGTACTTTGGTTTGAATTATTTGAAATCTTCATAACGTTTATTTTTACTTATGTTAAAAAACCAACCCTCCTCAAAAATTAATAAGTTAGGCTGATGAATAGATCTTATTATTAGTTCATATAAATGCCGAAATAAAAATTTATTCCTTTTTTCATAACATTTAAACTTTAGTTGATTTTTGAACTTTCTTTACTTAATTACTTCGCCGTCCGCTCAAGAATTGACAGGTTTAGTTATCGCTCCGGTGCGTGCAGGTTTTGATTACTTCACCTAATTTATTGCTTGCGCAGCCTCTTGAGTAATTTAAAGAACGCTGAGGATTTGAGTTATTTTATGTTATTTCTAATTAAAGATATTGGAGTTGTTTAAAGAGTTCCTCAACTTCCATTATTTCATCATCTTCAAACATTAGGGGCCATTCTTTACGAAGGTTATCGCCGGTTTTTAATTTGCCGTCTTTTCCTGTGAATTCCCAGGTGTGCCTTACAATAAAAAGGGCGTCCTTAATCATGACCTTTGCCATTAGGTGTCCTTTATTCTTAAACAATCCTTTTTCCTGTAATTCTTTAACAAAGAATAAGAAATCGACTTCTGCTAGAACAAATTGAGAAACATCGCGGTTTTTGAACATATTATTCAATCCTTCAATGTAGTTTTCAGCAATTGTTACCAGCTCTTTCATTTTGTCAGTACCACTTCTTTGTACTAATTCTTTAAGTTGTTGAATTTTGTTCATGCTGTCCTTTTTTTATAATTAATACTTATTAGCTTCTAAGAGAAATTGATAGCTTTAGTTATCGCTTCTGGGCGGGGGGTGAAGATTGTGCTACTATTTTAAATAGATTGAATACTATTATTTATTAATTCTAATAATAGTCTAATAATACTTCCTCAATTCTCATTGACAACTTTTTTGCTTCTTCGGACATATAAATCCTTTTGTTTTTTGATAGCAATAATTTACTTATTAAATCTATTCCCTTTCTGGTTCCGAGTACCCCTTCTTCATGTGATTGGTATGAACTATACTCCCCTTCTGGTGTTCTATTAAAAAATGTGCCTTCTCTATTTAGATACACCCTCACACTACTTTCAGAACGACCTGAAGCCTTAATAACTTTATTCTCCGAATAAAGAATGTCTACCGATTGGTCATCTTTGTATAAATACAACTCCTGCAGAATTAATTCATCTTTAATTTGTCTCCTGAAGACCAGGTGATCTTTATCATTGATATAAACCTCCCAGTATTCTTCGGGTCTATTAAGATTATTCAGCTGCTGTTCAAAAAAATTGTTTTCTTTTTTGAGACTACTAATTGTCTCTTTGGTTCTCGAATTAATTGAAGTATTTTCCAACTCCAATCTTTTCACTGTTGTTTTATATTCACTTACCTGCTTTTCTAATGAAGCAAGTTTTTCTTTATTGCAACTGGTGAGAGTTACTAATAAGATTGCTATGGTTACTAATATTGTTTTCATCTTTTTTAATTTTGTGCATTATAATTATTTAGTTAACTTTAAAACATTGTTAGCCGTCCGCTCAAAAATTGATAGGTTTAGTTATCGCTCCGGGCGGGGGTGAAGATTGGATTGCTGCTTGTAAATATTTAAGTGTTGGTTAAAATATTAGGTGAAATAATCCAAAATTCATTAGTACTGAATAGAGTAAATAAATTAGGATTTGTATTAAATTTATTTTTTTACATTGCAGACAGATGAACAATCCGACTAGAAGGATATTGAAGATTACTCCTATTAACGGGACCACCCAAGATTCCCAACCATAATCCATTTGACTAACTGATTCTGCTCCCATTGCAAGTACAGAGATTAACATCATTGCCGCAAAAGCTTCCCAACTTATTTTATGGGCCTTGCTTTTAGAACCATTTCCACCTTGTGGGTTTTGGTTTGTTGTTGAATTTTTGTTCATTTTGTTTTATTTTATTATTATCAATTTTTCTTCGCCGTCCGTTCATAATTGATAGGTTTAGTTATCGCTCGCTGTGCGTGCAGGTTTTGATTACTGGTTTACAGGTAAAGACTCTTTTCTCTTATCTTCTTTGTTCCATTCTATCCAGTTTTTGATATTGATTCCGAAAATTAGAATTGAGAACATTATTATAACATATGATTCCATCATATATCCCATACCTAGATTGGCGATTATGCCGATACCATAAAAAACAAATGCTACTTTCTTCTTTTTTTTCAAAAGTATTTGTGTGGATAAAATAAAGAATATACTTACAAAGTCTAGAAAGTGGAATTGGGAAATTTTTTCTTTATGAATCCCTGGAAGAATTTCGAGATAAGCTAAAATGAGTGCAAATGCTACAAAGAGCGTACTTAAGATTATTGCTTTTTTCATAATCATAAATTTTAGAAATTGTTATTATATTATTAACTGTAAAAATACTTATTTATTTATTACATAGGGGCTATTAAGAGCTGTTAATTCCCACTGAACTGCATATGGTGTCCATCTTCCAAGGTGAGGATTTTCTGGATGAACTATGCCTGGAGTTTCAGTAACCCTCATTAATTGAGGAATCACTTCTTTTGAAATCATCATTGTATTGATTGAAGTATAGAATTTGTAAACTCCATCCTGAGGACCGAAATCCAATACACTTTCAATTTGATGAAGGTTAGGATGCGTTTCTTCCACTTTTGGGAAGATCTGTTCATCCTCTGAAAAAAGCACATGAATAAACGCTTCATCTTCTGTGTGTACAAACTCGGTTTGACGTTCTTTCAGGGTGCTATTTTCTATTTGCGTTTTTAATTCACGTTCTGGTATAACGTGGTAAACAGCACCATCACTTGAATAGATACAGAGAACTTTTGGAATTGCATTTTCCCCTAATAATACATTCTCTGCATCAACATCATCTTCGAAGGAGTCCATACTAGAATCATTCAAACAATTGAGGATTATTGGATAAGACTTTACTGGCATACTTTTCTTATAATACCAATCTTCGTCTCTACTGACATCCTTATCCTTTCTTTTTCCTTTCTTGTTTGATTTAATACTGGCCTCTTTTGATTTTAACTCCCTTATCCTCTTTTTGATTACAGGAATTTCTCTCTCCATATATTTATTATGGTAGTGGATGAAATCACCTGCGCGTTCTATGCAATAGAGTAAACGTTCTATTTCTTTACCGACTTCTTCATCATTAAGAAATTCACTAGATAATTCTTTCAACTTTGATAAATCATTAAGCCTCCAGTTAAATTCTATTAGACTAGACCTTTCTCTTTTTGCAACCTTTTGCATTCCAAGAATTCTTGTTTCCAATTCCAGAAGTTCCTCCTTAACCCTTGTTTGTTCGGGAGATACAATTCCCTCTGATTTCAAAACAAATCGGCCCCACCTTTGTTGCGGATTACGAAAGAAGTGATTATACCTTTCTCTATTCTTTCTCATTGAACCTCTTTTATTTAACCGAGAGATTGCTTCTGCTGAGGGGTTGCCTAAATTAATATTTGTTTCGGTTAATACTCCATCTATTCGTCTCCTGTCGCCTACTTGATATCCATAGGAGAATTTTGAATCGGAAACGTTAGCATGTCCTAACATCAATTGTTCCAAAAAATCGTCTTCTTTAAACATTACTTCAGATATATACTCTTCGACTTCATCTTTTATCTCTAACCACAATTCATTTAATTGTTTTTTCTTCTCAATTTGTGCAACTTTCTTTTTGACTTCTTCATCTGTGCAATCTGGTCCGAATTCTAATTCCTCGTATGACTGACGGATATCGTCACTGAATGGAGCTGTGAATTGATTCTTTAGTTGATTCATTATATTATTCATTTTTTGTTTTTTAGAAATTTACTTTTGCTTACTGATTTTCCTATTTTGCTTTTATTAAATAAAAGCACAGGAATTAATTTAAATAACCTTTTGGGACACCAAAATAATAAGTGCTAATTTCGTCTTGGTCCATTTCAAAGAAGAGCTCGTCAAAGGCTTCCTATTGCTCTTTATATTCTTCCTGGAAACTAATTATTCCCTTTATTGTTTTGTCAATTTCCTTAATTGGTTGTTTTATTAATTCTAAATCAATAAACCCGATTACTTTTACTGGGGGCAACAAACCATTTCCACCTTGTGTACTTTGGTCTTGATTTGAATTTTTGTTCATGTTGTTTATGTTATTGTTAATTTATTTAGAATTTTCCTTCGCCGTCCGCTCAGGACTGATAAGTTATGTTATCCCTCGCGGTGCGTGCAGAAATTGAGCTACTTAGTTATTGACAACCTTTTTGCTATAATTCCCAAGATTCAAGGCCGGTCGCTTCCTCCATGGTATTATAATAATTGGTGTCTACTTCTGCCTTCTTCCAGTCAAGCAAAAAAGATTCCATATCTGTTTTCTTTTCTTGCAAGAAGAGTTTCAGTGCTTCAATTGGCAAATCTTCCAGATTATTTTTCCAAATCCAGCCGTGTCTTAAAAATTTACTTTTACCCTTTGCACCATTTATTGTAAAATAGCTGTCCTTTATCCTGCCGAGCCAATGAGTTGAGATGTATATCTTTTCGTCATCTTCTGAGATGGTCATAACTTTGTCTTTGAATACTTCGGTATATTTGGAATGATCAATTGGCTGCCTGTTATTATAGAAGTCGGCGGTCTTTTCTTTTAGGATTGGGTGAAGTTCTTCTGACTTTTTGCTTGTTGAATCTAGGTCGATTTTGCCTATTACTTTTACTTTTTTGACTCCATTTTGATTCGCTCTATTAATAGAGGTTGAATTTTGATTTGATTTTTTCATCCCTTATTGATTTTTTAGAAATTATTACTTATTGTATGTTATTTCAATTATTTCTCATAGATAAAACAGAATAAGATAGTTGCAACTAAGTTGTTTTTTGATGAAATACCTTGTGTTTCGTTTTTTTCTTTGGTTATTTCGGGTATTTCAGTGTTGTTTTACTGAAATGTCCTTAACCGAAGTTGGAAACTGGGGGTATTTTATCTAAAAATCTTGGTCGATTTTTGGATGTTCAGATGTCTTTAGGTTATTTTTGTCAATAAAGTAAAGGTTGTTTTATCTGAGGTGTATATTTATGAGTGTGAATGGGATATGCAAACCGTAAACCGTTAACGGCTGACCGGAAGTAAGGGCCAATTGTAGCAAAAAAATGATTTGTTTTCTTTGCCTGGAATATTTTTAGTTTTTGTGACTATTTAAATTTTGTTGTTTGTTGTACTTTTTTAGTGACACTTTTTGGGTTTATTTTTGCGTGTTGGGATCATTAATGAATTAGTTGTTGGTTGTTGGTTGTTAGTTTGGGTTAAGGAACCTAAAAACTAAAGACTAACTACTAAGGACTGACTAGCTACGCTAATCGTATGTACTTCTTCCAGCCCTTGTCTGACTTTACTTCTTCAACTTTGATCAAATTCTTCTCTAGTAGCTTGTTTTTTATCACGTTTCCTTTTCTGGCTGATAATCCCACAATATCGTATAATGCTACTGTTGCATTTTTATGAGCGGGGTTTTCTTTTAGGAATTTTAATAGTTTCAATTCTTCTTCTGAAATTTTTAGGGGACTGTTGACGGTTGACGGTTGACAGTTGACCGACAAGGCCGGGCTTGTTTTTGAAACTGACGTTTGATTTTTCATTTCTGGGTTACTTGCCACAGGTTCTTCTCTTTTTTCCTCAACAATAGGTCTTTCAGGTATTTCGGACTGTTGACTGTTGATGGTAGGGGTAGATTCTAAATTTGGTGAAAGAGTCGATAGCTCCCCCAGATTAGTTGGGGCAATCAGTTGATCAGTATTAACAGGAGTTGGTATTTTTATTTCATTGACAGTTGAAGTCTGGGGTTTGAGAGTTGGGGTAATAATCTTTTCAACACTAGCAGATACTGATTCCTTTATTTTCTTACTTGATTTAAATTGTTGCTCAAAGGCGTGGTTTATTGCTTTCATTATATCTGTCGTTGTATAATATTCTTCGTGTAGTCCTTCTTCTAATAACGACTCTATTTGATTTAGCTTCATTCCTTCATTCATCTTTTCGCAGGCAAAGTAGTATAACACTTCTTGAGCTGGAGTCAAAGAGGGAGTCTCACTAACTACTGGGAAAGAGGGTAGCATTTCTGATGTCGGACTTTTGACATCAGAGCTTGAGGCCTGAAGCTGGAGGTCTGAAGCTTTGGGTAAGGGATGTTCTGATTGTTCGATACTGCTAATTTCGGGGTTTTCCGGGTCTGTCTCTGTGGATAGCGATTCTTCGATTTGTCGATTGTTCGATTGTTCAGAGAAGGGAAGTGTGTAGGTAAAGGACTCTGCCGATTCGATTGGCGGCTGTTCGATTGTCCGATTGTCCGATGAGTTTACAGGATTAACTACGTCTTCTACTGATGAGACTACTTCTGAAATTGGGTGGTGATCTTTATCACCTGTTAAGGCGACCATTGGCCTATCCTCTGGTTCTCTAGTAAATTTTATTTCTTCAATAAATTCTGGGTCTTCCTTTTCCCCTCTGAAACCTTCAACTAAACATTGAGCTCTTACTCTAATATCGTCATCTGTAATTTTGCCTTCCCTTAAATCTGTATAAGGAACGCTTACTAAGAAGGGTGTTGTATGCCTTTCTGATAGTTTTATTATTGCCTTCCCTATTGGGAGTTGTGAAAAACTTTCTTTTGTTTCTCTCATTTGCATTAATGACGAAATTGCTTCAATATCTTGAGGTAACTGCTGCTGGAAGGCTATATGACATGCAGAGTTTCCAACTACTGTATCTGAAAGTTTTGAGATATGCTGATCTAAACAAATTAATCCTGTTCCATATTCTCTCATCTCTCTATAAATCATATCTGTTACTGATTCTGCCATAAAGTTTGTAGTTTTTTTCAAGAAAACATTATGAGCCTCGTCTACTAGAATTGCGTGATTGAATCCTGCATCAATTGCATTTGGATTTGCTTTTTTTAATCTATAAATGTAAGTTAGAACATATTCACAGAAGAATTTCTTTTCAATTGTTGATAGGGAATTTAATTCCAAAACCACTCTCTTATCGAAGAGGTCTTCAATTGACATTCCTCTTTTTCCATCATAGTTTACAAATTGACCAAAGCTACCGAAGGTTAAGACTGAGGCGATTCTTAATGCTGATTCATACCAACCAGTCTCTCTACCTTTTGCTTCTCTACCTTTTGCTTCAAGCATTCTTTTTACGTGTTGCCAATTTGGATAGTGAGTTGCACCTTTGTAAATTCCCCAAGCCTCGTAAATTTCGTCTAGCGTTTCTAAAAGAATTTTATGAACACCGAAGGACGCTGAGAAACTTTCAGTTAATAAATCACATAATGTATTAATCCATTCTTTTGGGTTTACACCTTTTGGTGGTCTGTTAATATTTACTTTGAATAAATTTGAAACCTTGTCATTTCCGACTGTGAAGGTCATTAAGTTTTTGTCGAGTGAAGTTAATGGTCTAAAACTTGATTTCCAATCGAAGACCAGAAATGGTTTATCTTTTTTTATGAATTCTTTTAGAATATTGATTGCGAATGTTGTTTTACCTGAACCACTCATACCACTAACACAAACATGTCTTGGCCAATCTTTTTCTCTTAAACCAAAACCATACAAATCCTTGTCTGCGTAGCTTACTTTCGCTAAAGGGTATTCACCGTCTACAGTTCCTTCTTTAGGTGGCGCCAAAAGAACTTGTTTGTCTAATAATTTGTTCAAATGTTTTTGGTATAAACTAGAAAGGATTTGGTGAATCTCATTTTTTTCTTCTAAAGTTGAAGCCACAGAATATCTGAAATATAATTCATCAATTTTTTTACCAAATAATGGTTTTAGCCCAGCCGCTAATTCTTCTACACTTGTTGCTCTGTACATCATTTTAATTGTTGTGCCTCCGATTCTAGAATTTTTTGAAGTTTAGAGGGAATAAAGTATTTCACTTCACCTTTAAATCCGGAATAATTATCATAGGTATTATGCAATTCATCGATATCAATATCTGCCTCGATAACTTTATTCCCACCATTTCTACTTATTGCTTTAGTACAATTTTCATCTGCTATAATTGCAGAATGGTAGGGGGTTCCATCAGAATAAGCCCATACAACGATATACCCCCTTGAAGGTGCGCATACTTCAACTAAGCTATTTAAGATCTTTGCGGCATCCCAGGGATGAAGATTTGTATCTTTGGATATCTCCCCTACTCCATTAAAAGTACCACCAAGGCAATTACAACCTAAATTCTCTTTTGCAAGTTCTATTTTTCCCTCTATAAAATCATAAAATCTTTCTTTCTCTTGTAACTCTTTCAAGGCTGAGAAATAATGGATGGACTTTTCTACATTCATTTTAATTTTCCTCCAAGAAGCCACCTAGAATATTCATTCTTGATTCTTTTTCTTGAAGTTCTCTTTCGTAAATTCTTCTTTCCTTCTTCAAGTTTGCAATATCTTTCCAACAGTCGATTCTTTCTTTTAGTTGTGATTCTACGATAGTTACCTTCTTTCCTCGAAGATCATTCTTCTCTCTCATAATTTCTCTTTGATCTGCTAAGGGAATTCTATCATTTTCTAGAATAAACTTATTTATCTCCGATTTTAACAACTCTCCGTCTTCGAAAAATTGCTTGCTCATTTGCTCTCTACTAATAATTAAAGTATTAATTTCTGAAATTGACATCTTAAGTGACTCAATCTTCTCTTGTCCAATTTCTGAGATTGCGTCAAGAGAGGGAGTTTCACCTATTTCTAGCTTTTCCGGAGCTAATATATCTTTTTTCATTTGCGAAAAATCATTGAATTCCATATATTTATCACTTGTTAGTAGTTTATAAAACTTTCTGCCGTGTTGTCACTGGGAAGTGTATTATTTTGAGGATTACTGAGATGAAATAGGGGGAAAGAAGAAAGAAAGAGCAACGCACCCGCTGCGTTTTGGACACGCAAGCGCAGTCCAAACTTGCTCTGCTAAGGCATCTAAATTAGAGCATCATCGCTTCGCGATTTGAGTTTGGTTCATAGTAACAGAGTTAGAGATAATAAACGGGACAATTGGGATTTATTTTACAAGCTAGGTACGCAGCGGATAATATTATGCTTTCTTATGGGTGGGATTTTCTATCAGCTTCAGCCTCCAAATAAAAAGCTGAGAGGAATTGCCCTGGGTGGGGATCACTGACCGAAGGGAAGGTCTGTTTTGGATGGACAAGGGTAGGGGAAATAAAAAAATAGAAAAACCAATACAAAGGCCGAAGGCAGCTAAATTAATGTGTAATCGCTTCGCGATTTTGGGTCGGGTTCGTGAAAGCAGATATTGGGAATTACAACAGAACAATTGGGGTTCATTCAACAATCTAGGCTCGCAGCGCAGCGGATAATATTATGTGTTTATGGGTGGGCTTTTCAATCAGCGTCAGAAAAAGAAGTGAGCTAGACCATTTGCCTGTAAATATGGGTGCCAAAATTTCAGACAAGTTAAAACCCTTGGTAAAGTTTTAACGAAATTTTGTCTGTGGAATTGCCTTGGGTGGGAATCACTGACCGAAAGGAAGGTATGTTTGAAGAGATAAAACTGCAAAAATGGGGTTGTAAGAAAATATGCAGGTGACAGGGTTTGAACCTGCGTAGACATAAGTCAATGGATTTTGAGTCCATCCCGTTTGACCACTCCGGCACACCTGCATATATTATTACTACAACATATTTCGTTTTTAATAATTTCCATTAGGTCCAATTGTTACCTTAATTATTATAGAGTTTCTTTAGCTATGATTACTGTCAAATTTTTGCTAAGATTCTGCTCTACCACACCCTGGTGGAATTCCATTCGCTTTGGAATATGGGAAAGCAAAAATTCTTGGGATTTTTTACTTAAAGGGATGTGGCTTCAATTTGAAGACATGTAAGAATAGCCAAAAAACTCTCAAAGCCACTATTTGAGATGTATTCCCGAATTTGTAATAATTGGGAGAATGACGCCCAACCAAAAAAATGTCTACCCAAACTTTTATAAACTAAAAAAAATTCAAGTTGATATCCGCAAGTCACAGGCGTTAGCGGGAAGTTATACTTCTCGTTAGGAAAATACAAAAATGATTAAATCAAAAACAAAAATTGAATTACAATTAGAAAAGAAGACTAATCCAGTTTTGGTTCAGACTGTAGTTTCTGCAAAAAAGAACCCAGCTTGGATTGAAGTTGCTGCTTTATTGACTTCCCCAGGAAGCCAAAGAAAAGGTGTGAACTTGTCTGATATTGAAAGGACGGAAGGAGAAGTTATTGTTGTTTGCGGTAAGGTTTTAAGCCAAGGCGAAATTACTAAGAAAGTAAGAGTTGTTGCATTAAGATTTTCTGAGAACGCAAAGAAGAAACTTAAAGAAGCTGGATGTGAAATGATAACTATTATGGAAGAGATTAAGAATAACAAAGATGCAAAAGGAGTAGTAATATTAAAATGATTTTTATTGATGGAAAAGGTGTTGTACTAGGAAGACTTGCAAATTTTGTTGCAAAGCAAGCACTTAAAGGAGAAGAAGTTAAAATATTAAATGCAGATAAAGTTATCATCACTGGGAATCCAAAAACTACTGAAAGAGAATTTTTAGAAAAAAGATCAAGATTTGGGCATTCACAGAAAGGTCCAAAACATCACGCTACAAGTGAAAAGATTGTAAAAAGGTCGATTCGAGGAATGCTTCCAGATCATCGTGAAAGTAGAGGAAGAGAAGCTTTCAAGAGAATTATGTGTTACAGCGGTATCCCGACTGAATTTCAAGAAGTTGAAATGATTGTTATGCCAACACCAAAAAAAATTAAATATTCAGAAGTTAAAAACTTCACAAAATTAAAGTAAAATGGTAGGAATTGAAACTAGATATAAAAAAGTGTATGCTTCTGGTAAAAGGAAGTCAGCTATCGCTAGAGCGGTTGTGCAAAATGGCAATGGAAATGTTACATTCAACCAAAGAGCAATATTAACATTACCGATGTTTGAAAAGTTAAAACTTGAAGAGCCTATAAGAATTGCAGAAGTTGTTTTAGGAAAAATTGATTTTGATGCTACTGTTACTGTAAAAGGTGGCGGAACTCAATGCCAAATTGATGCAGGAAGATTAGCTATTGCTAAGGCACTGATTACTTATACTCAATCTGATGAATTAAGAGAAGCCTTCTTGACTTACGACAGAAATTTACTTGTTGCTGACGACAGAAGGAAAGAGGCTTATAAACCAGGTGATTCTAAGGCGAGAGCTTCCAGACAAACATCATACCGTTAATTTTGGATTTTGTTTCTTTTTGGTTTATACTTCGTTAAATGAATTCTTATGTACAGGAAGTACACGGCGAATTTATTTGCCTCGTCTAAACGCAAAAATAAATCAAAATTGTTTTAGATTGAGGAAATAATTTTATTAGAAATATTATTGATTTGATTAAACTATAGAGTTAATGCTAAGAATTGTACAGGATGGATATTATTAATTTTTATTGTTATGTGCCTTTGGATTGATTTTTCTTCGTCTTAGCATTTTTTCTAGTTTATCTTGAACGTGGTTGAATAATGTTGAAGAGACTAGGTGATTATGCTTGCCCTCATGGACTTCACCATCAAATTTTATTTTCCCAATATATGTGAAATTCATTAAAATCTTCTTTAATCCATTGAGTGAAATCCCGTATTTTTTTGAAAGTTGGTTAAGGCTTGTCTCTGTGGCTAAAAAATCTTCATAGATTGTTTCTACCATTTCTGAATTTTGAGCTGGAAATAACTTACCCTTTCTTATTTCATAACCAAATGGGGCTCTTGACATAACCTTTCCTTCTTTTGCCTTTTCTACCATACCTCTCTTTTGCTTTACCCCTCCGAGATTCCCTTGTTTTCTATAAGTTTGAAGATCTCTCCAGTTAGTTTTTTCTTCTACATATATATTAAATAATTCTTTTTTGTCTGGCGCAAAATAAGAACAAAATTCACAGAGTCTTCTTTCGTGAAAAATTTTGTTTTTTGCGGATTTGTATTCACATTTATAGCATTCTGACATCATACTACCTACCCATTGCGACATCTAATGGCGACTTTATTTTTTTTAATTCTTCTGGAGAAACATGTGTGTAAATTTGTGTTGTTGACAAGTCTGCATGTCCGAGCAGCTCCTGAATTTTTCTTATATCAACTTCATTCTCTAGCAAGTGAGTCGCGAAAGAATGCCTTAGGGTATGTGTGTGAACTTCCTTTTTTATGCCTGCCTTGACACCTGCATTCTTTACAACCTTCTGAACATTTCTGTCAGACATTTGTTTTCCATTCCTACCAGAAAACATATAAGTTTCTCCAAACTCTTTTTGAATCTCTGAATATCTTTTCAATTTTGAAATTAAAAATAATGGAATATTGAAAATTCTATCCTTCTTACCCTTTCCTTGCCTTACATGCCCTATTTTATCATCAAAATCTAACTCATTAATTTTTAAATTTGTTATTTCTGATACCCTCATCCCAGTTGCATAGACTAAAGATATCATCATTCTTGATTTTTTATTATTTAGAGCCTCTAGCAACGCGAAGATCTCGGCCTTCGTCAAAACAACGGGCAATCTTTTTTCTCTTTTCGGTCTTCTAATATGTGCTGTTGGATCCACTTTAGTAATACTTGTGTAAGCATATTTTACTGCAGATAAAAACATAATAATTGAGATTGCAGAACGTTCACTCAAATTATCTGCTATGTATAATTTAACATCGTCCTCGGTAATCTGTTCTGGTTCTTTATTTATATAATCAAGAAGCTGAGAGTTTAATCTTATGTAATTCTTTAAAGTGTGAGCTGAGTTCTTCGCAATTTTTAGTTCGATTTCAAGTTTTTTTAAGAATTCCTGTTTGTTCATTTAACATGAATTCCGTAATGCGCGAGTTGCTCCTTTATTTTTCTATTATCAGTAAACAGTATTGTTTTCATACCCAACTTGTGCGCAGGTATTATATTCCATTCTTGATTGTCTATAAACAATGCCTCGTGTGGTTTTACACCCATTTTTTCCAAAATCATTTTGTAAATTCTGATATCTGGTTTTCTCATACCAACATCACAAGATATAATCTTGTTTTCAAATATTTTGAAATCTTTTTCTGTAATTAAAGCTTCTTTTGAGATATGCCACTGATCTGAAAGGATTCCTATGTCATAACCTTGTTTTTTTAATTGACTTGCAACATTAAACAACCATTTATTTTTAGTATAAATTTTTCTATAGCTATCAATATATAATTTTTTTAATTTTTCTTTTGGATAATTTAGATTTAAGGAAAGTATACCCAGGAGTGTTTGTTCTGAGAGTTGCCCTTCGATAGACTTCGCATAAGCTGTATCAATTGAATCTAAATATTGGTCTAAAGATATTTTTAATTTATCTGCAATTCTTTGATGAACCCCTGAGGTATGGATGGTTCTTGGATTTATTCTTTGCCGACCACCTAGTTGAAGGACTCCTCCGATATCAAAAATTACTGCCTTAATTGCTCCCTCAGGAACATCACTCTTTTTCATATATCTGATTATGCGAACTTCTTTAAATAAGTTTCTTATTGTATATACCTCCAAAAAACAGCCACACAGCCAAGAACACAAAACCTAAGAAATAAAGATTATAATTGCAATGTATTGGACGATTTTTGGGAATATTCTTCAGGAGAGACCAAAAGGCTGAATAAATTTGATTATTCAAAAACTAGCAGTCATTTTCGTGAAAAATCTTATAAACCGATAATTCGATAATATATTATTCCCTTTTTTTAGTTAGAAGGAGGTTTGAAGAATATGAGTAAAAAATTGTTTGTTGGAAATTTACCTTTTAGTATGAGAGGAAAAGAATTAAGAGATTTATTTTCGGAATTCGGTGAAATTGAAGATGCTACTGTCATTTTAGACAAAATGAATAGAAACAGATCTAAAGGTTTTGGATTTATTGAGTTTGTTAATGATGAAGATGGAGATAAAGCTATCGCGGCTATGAATGAGAAAGAGATTGAGGGGAGACCCTTAACTGTTAACGAAGCTAAGCCAAGAGAATAGGAGAGTTTTTAATCGTTAGTTTTTAGTTATGAGAAAAACTGAGACTAAGACAAAAACTTTTCAAATTTTTATTTTTTTTAATTAGATTAATATACTATACCTTCTCTTTAATACTATGTTAAAGAGGGTTACAGTCGAAAGACTTAAACGTGAGGGATTTTCACTTGTTCTTTCTGGAGGGGCTGCACTAGGTGTCTCACATATTGGCGTCCTTGAATGGATTAATAAAAACAACCTTATCCCAGATGAAATTGTTGGCACTTCGATAGGTGCATTTGTTGGTGCACTTAGAGCCATTGGAAAATCGCCTGAAAATATCCTTGAAATTTTTGAAGAACTGGAGGGTGTTGATCTGTTTAAAATGAAATATATTCATGGACATCTAGAATTTCAAAAAGTTAGCGACCTTCTTATAAAAATATTCAAAAAGAAAAAAATGAAAGATGTTCTGGTAGACCTTAAGATTGTTGCAACTAGTGTTAAAACAGGCGAAGCCAAACTTTTCACGGGAGAGGATAATGCTCTTATTGCCGATGTTGTTAGGGCTTCTATCTCTATCCCTGGGGTTCTTCGGTTTAAAAAAATCAAAGGAGAAGAATATATGGATGGGGGCATTGCTTCTAACCTTCCAGTTGAATTTGCCAACCCCAGAAATGTGAAAATCGCATCAAACGCGGTTAACCACTCTATGATAATAAAATACAAAAAACACGATGGATTTTTTTCTTCGTTTAAAGATAGATTTTCAGCGATTGAAGGAGCCATGCATTACCTACTTCGAAATCAAACATATTCGAAGACGCCTTACATTAAAAAACTCGTACTGATAGAACCCAATCTTCATAAATTTAAAATTTATAACTTAGAGAATTATCATGAAATGCTTGACGTAGGATACGAAACCGCTAAAAAAAAGATATACTCTTTTAAAAAGTTCAAAGAGTAAATGATTATTTATTTATTTATTTTCAGTTCCCTTTGATTAAGATAAATCAGGACGACAGCCCCAATTATGAATAGCCAATCTACGAGGTAAGTTAGTGCCAAAAATCCTAAGGCAAGTAATGAATAAATAACTACTTTTAGTTTCATAAAAATAACAAACAACTATTGTTTTTATGCTTATTGACTCCCCTCGATAAACACGTATTCTTGATGTCACAAGCCCTTAAAAACCAAAAATTGTTTTTTTGCATGGGCAGAGAGGAAAAAATCCAATTGATTGCAGGATTTCTTTTTATTATATTGATCTTGCTTGGGATTGTTTTAGCCCTTCAGATAAAAACTACAAAAACAACTCAAATTGACATTTCTAAAAATTTGAATTTTGCGTCTGCAAATGTAATAGAAGATTATATGGACAAAGAATTTGCGTCTAACAATATTAAAGAAGATAGTTATGTTAAAAACAAAATCATTCCTAAAGAGTATTCCTCCTGGGGAAAACATACAAAGTCCATAACATTAGGGCTTTATTCTGACAACTATGAAGTTAATGTCAAATTTTTGCTAAGATTCTGCTCTGCCACACCCTAGTGGAATTCCATTCGCTTTGGAATATGGGAAAACGAAATTCTCAGGCAGATAAAATAATTGGAAAATATTTTATTGGAGAATTTGTTTAAAGGGTGTGGCCTGACGAGCGGAATCTTCGAGACGCAAAAATCATCCACTCCCTCTATTTGCGGAAATGGTCGCCCTTCGGGTGCCATAAAACCGAAGGAAGGTATCCACACCCTAGTGGTTTTCCATTCGCTTTGGTGTATGGGAAAGCAAAAATTCTTGGGAATTTTTACTTAAAGGGATGTGGCTTCGATTTGAAGACATGTGAAAAATCTAGAAGGAGGAAGATATTATATCGTGGAGTATACCTTTTATGATTATTTTGGAAACAAAAGAGTCTATGAAATTAAAAAATATGTTTTTGGATATGAAGAAGAAATGTTTAAATTTAGAGACATTTCTAAAGGCATGACATATTACGATACTTGGAAATATAAAATCCTTCCACAAAAATGATAGATTTATTATTGAAGGGATTCATCATTGGACTTATTGTTGCAGCTCCTATTGGTGTGCCCGCGGTTCTTTGCATTAGAAGAAGCCTATTAAGAAAGGACTTGTCTGGATTGATGACTGGATTTGGTGCTGCATCTACCGACTTTTCTTATGCTATTATTGCTGGATTTGGAATAAGTATAATCTCTGACTCTATTTTAACAAATGAATTTTATTTCCAGTTATTCGGGGGGATTCTCCTGACATTCTTAGGAATTCGGGGCTGGACATTAAAAAAAGGCTTTCATATAAAGAAAGAAAGAAAAAATTTGCCCTACTGGAAAGATTTTGCATCTGGATTTGTGGTCACAATAATAAATCCAATTACTCTATTGGCTTTCTTTATTGGATATTCATTTATCGAAACCAGTGAAATTATTGGTAACCCTCATGCTTCAATTGTATTGGTTCTTGGATCTTTAATAGGATCCATAGTTGTGTGGAGTGGTTTAAATTTTGCTATTAAATCTCATCAAAAAAAATTGAAGAAAAGTTTTATGTCAAAAATAAACAAAATATCTGGAACCGCGATTATTCTTTTTGGTATGTTTTTATTATTGGAAGCTATTGCTCTTTTCTGAATTTAATTGCACCCGTGATTGTTTACATTTAATATATATAGTGAAATTATAAAAAGAATTTAAGATTCAATTGTATATGAAACTTGGAAAAGTATTGCAATATGAGACATATATTATACTTGGATTACTGATGGTAGCTGGAACTATTGGTAAACTTATTTTTAATTTGCCTATCGACTCTGATTGGTTTTGGTTTATTGCTGGTACTGGGCTGGTACTTGAGGGGTTTATTGATTTAATAAAACAAAGGCAATTTAGTAAGAAATACAAGGTTGTTTCTAAGAAAGAATTTGAATCTATGTGGAATGATCTAAAAGCTGCCGATAAAAAGAAGTAATATAAATAAGATATTATTTATATTTATATGAAAAAGGTTGTATTGTTTTTAATCTTATTTTGTATTCCTTTGGTATTCGCTGGTAGCTTTGAGTATCAAATCATAGATAACAAGGTGCTTACATATATTATAATTGAAGGTACGGGGGCTATGGTGATAGATTTACCAACTGATTTCACTGCGCTAGATGTCTCAACTAACTATTTCATGGAAAATAGATTCCTGGGAATTGTTTCAAAAGATGAAATTGAAATAAAATATATAACAAAGTCTCTAATTGAAAAAACAGGAAATGAGTTCTTTTTTATCTCAAAGAATGATTTGCATGTCGGGCAATCTGCCAAAGTTCTTCTTCCAGAGGGGGCCGTTTTAATGGATAAATATATAACATTCCCTAAAGACTATAACATTGAAACAAATGGTAAAAATATTATTTTGAGCTGGGAGGAATTGACTGAAAAAGAGATTCTTGTTGCATATAAAATCCCAACTCAGGTTAATTGGATTTTATACATAGTAACATTCATTTTCCTTTGTGCTTCCGCCTATTTTTATTATTCAAAGATTCAGTCTATTAAAAAATCAAAAACTAAAAATTTATATGGAGAGGAAAAAGATATAATGAAATTTTTGATTGAAAAAAAAGAATGCTGGACAAAAGAAATAGTAAAAGAGTTGGGTATTTCTAAAGTCAAATTGAGTAGAAGACTCCGAGATTTAGAAGAAAAGGGACTCATAACTAGAGAACCACATGGGAATGAGAACCGGATCAAACTAAAAATAGTATAATTTGGTTGTTTCATCTTGTTTCAGGAATTAACTATAAAGAATTAATGACTTGGTCTTTCATGGAAAGTAAATGGATTGAAACTAAGATTAGCAAGATGATGCCAATAATAGCTATTGGACTACATCTAGTTCTGGTTTTACATTTACTTATTTGATAAGATGAAAAATACAAATCGAATATTATTAAAAAGGGGGAATATAAAAATGAAAAAAATAGGAACATTATTTATAATGGCATTTTTAATGCTAAGCATGGTTTCTTTTGTTGTTGCTGAAGACAACGAAACAACAGTTCAACCTACTGAATTTGAGGATGCAGGAATTACTCCTGGAAACATTTTCTATGGATTTGATAAAGCAATGGATAATATTAGAGTAAGCTTTACTTTTAACAAAGAAAGAAAAGCTGAAAGGTCACTTGCTATTGCTGAAGAAAGATTAGCTGAAGCTGAGAAACTTACAGAAAGAGGCCAGCTTGAAAGAGCTGACAGATCAAGAGCTCAATATGAGAAATTTTTGAGTAGAGCTGAAAAATCTATCGAAGAAATGGAAACTAACGGAAATTTGAATAAATCTGAACAGAGTATTAGATCTATCGCAAGAATCCAAGACAAGTTTGAAGATCATCAATCAAAGATTTCTGAAAGAAAAACAAACTTCTTAGAAAATCATGCAGAAAACATGACTGAAGAAGAGTTGATTAAGCTTGATGAGTTATTTGAGAAGTTTGAAGTAAAGTCTGAAGAACTTATAGATAAGACTTTAAAAAAAAGAGACAATATTGAGACTAAGTACAAGGTTCAAGCTGAATTATCTGACGACGAACTTGAAAATCTTTTAGAAGAAATTGATTCTGAAGAAGGACTTAAAGAAGCGCGTGAGATGAGAAAAGCTAAAGATGAACAGAGATTTGTAAGAGAAGTTGAAGTTCGTGAAAGAAACCTTGAAAGAATGAAAGTTCGTCTTAATGCTGAAAACTTAACTGAAGATGAAAAAACTTTGATTGAAGCACGAATTTTAAAAGAAGAGGAAAGATTTGAAGATTTCGAAATCCAAAAATCTGAACTCCAACTTAAAATGGATGAAAAAGTTAAAGAAATTCAAGAAAGCTCTGAGGAAGATGCTGAAAAACTAATAGCAGAACTTGGAGAAATCCAAGGAGAGATTAGAGAAGAAGCGGGAGAACGAAGAGGAGAAGTTGAGGCAAGAAGAGAATAATTCAGAAAAAAGCTTAAAGAAGAAAATGTAGATTTAAAAGATGATAATGGCAATAGAACTGAAAAGAATTTAGCATAATTTGTCTAAAAGAAGCAAGGAGGGATTTTTTTATTTTACTTTCCCTTATCTTTTTTATTGTCAAATTTTTGCTGAAATTTGTACTCCCTTGGGAAATCGTACAAATTTATTAACGCAAAAGTCATCCACTCGCACAATATATATTCACAGAATAGGGTTAGCCCTGTTGAATGCCATTCGCTATAGAATATGGAAGAACAAATTCTTTTTTGAGAATTTGTCCAGGGAAGCAAAAATTCATAGACAAATGATAAGGATTTGACAATGAACTTTCATTTTGAAATATTTATAATAGGATGAGTGTTAGTTATTATATGTTTGAAGAAACAAACAATGAAAAGACCTATGAAAAATTAGTTAAGGCCGACTTGTCAAATAAGGAGTTTGATAAATGTATTTTTGAGAAATGTGACTTCACTGGATCAAATTTTGTCAATGCTAAATTTGATGACTGTCTATTCAAAGAATGTAACTTCTCATTAGCAAAAATTAACAATACTAAGTTTATGGATGTAAAATTTGAAGGATGTAAAATTGTAGGGCTTAATTTCTCAAATGCTAATCAGTTTTTGATTGAATTTGAATTTGAGGCATGCAACATAAAACATTGTGATTTCGGGGAAATTAACATTCAAAAGACTAAATTTACAAATTGTTTGATTGAAAGTTGTGATTTTATACATACCAACCTAAAGAATACTAGCTTTAGAAAGAGTGAGTTTGTTGATGTGAATTTCCAAGAATGTAACTTAACAGAGGCCAATTTCAAGGGTGCTGAAGGATACATACTGAATCCTGCAGGAAATACTGTTCTTGGTGCCAAGTTTGACTACCCTGGGGTTTTGGGGCTTGTTAGGTACTTTGGTGTAAAGGTAGAGTAGAATTGTGCCAACTGCAAACCGCATTTTACTTGAAAAACTGTTACGAATTAATTTATAAGGCGTGATTTCTTTAAATTTGCAAGTAAATATTCAGGAGGAAAAAGAATGAGTAAAAAATTGTTTATAGGAAATTTGGATTTTAAGACAGCTGATAAGGATTTAGAAGATATGTTTTCAGGATATGGAGATATTAATGATTGTGTTATAATTAAGGATCGAGAAACTGGCAGATCAAAGGGCTTTGGATTTGTAACTTTTGATGATGATGAAGCGGCTGAGAAAGCGGTTGAGGGATTGAACGAGAAGGAAGTTAGAGGTCGTAAACTTACTGTTAATATTGCTAAGGAGAGAGAAGAATCGACTCCCAGATTTAATAATAATCCAAGGTTTGAGAGAAGAGAATCTGAACCAGAAGATGAGTATTCGAAATATTTTACTACTACGCTTATGAGAGATTAGGGGGAATGCCGACTGCTAACAGCAAACGGCTGACCGCTTTATTATTTTTATTTTTTTATTAATATTTTTTTGTTTGGGCCAATTGGGCTTGTTGAAGAATTTGAGGAGGCCGGGAGGCTTTTTTGGACTGGTGAGAATGCGTTGAATTTTATGTTTCTTGATGGCTGTTTGGCTTTTCGGGGTGATGATTTGGTGAGTTTTTGATAGTCTAGTTTTTGGGGCAAGGGTTTGGTGAAGTTGCTTACGCACCCGCTGCACTTCGCCCGCCTTCGGGCAGGGCGAGTTTGCTCTGCTTGGACAGTTAAGGTACAAATACGGGGGCAGAGGTCGTTTGTTGGAGGTTGGTGGTGGGGTTGCTTGTGATTGTTTTTGTAGAATGCGTTAACTTTGGTTTGTTTTGTAGTAAAGAATTATTAGCTATAATTACTCTGTTTAATCGAGCAATTTATGCACGCACTGCGAGGGATAATTTAATTTGTTTTAATCTCTGAGCTTGCGAAGAGTTTGTTCTCAACAATCTTAAGGACATGGAAAAGTAGTTATTGAGAATTCTAAAAATCAGGTTCATTAAATGAATATTTATTTTGTTTTTATTCTAATCTTGCCTGCAACTTTTTCACCTTATTCCTTAGCATTATTGCTGTTTCGAAGTCTAGTTTATCTGCAGCATCTTCCATTTCTTTTTGAGCTTCGATTATTAAGTTTGGTATGTCAGACTTTGGTATGTGTTTTGTGTCTATAAGTTCTACTACTTTTTCTTTGATTGGTTTTACAATTGTTTTTGGTTTTATATTATGGGCCTTATTGTAAGCCATTTGTATTTTTCTTCTTCTTTTGGTTTCATTGATCGCTCTTTTTATTGAGTCGGTCATGACATCTGCATACATTATTACTCTGGCGTCTTTGTTTCTGGCTGCTCTTCCGATTGTTTGGATTAGGGACTTATCGTTTCTTAAAAAGCCTTCTTTGTCTGCATCTAATATTCCAACTAATCCAACTTCTGGGATGTCGATTCCTTCTCTTAATAGGTTAATCCCTACTAGGACATCAAATGTTCCGAGACGGAGTTCGCGAATGATTTCTGTTCGTTCTAATGTTTCGACTTCTGAATGTAGGTATCTTGTTTTTATTTTTTGTTCGCCTAGGTATTCAGTAAGTTCTTCTGCTAATTTTTTTGTTAGAGTTGTTAGCAAGACTCTTTGCCCCTTTTTCACTGCTTTTTCTATTTCTTTTTTTATGTCAATCACTTGTGTTCCTAGTGGTCGAACTTCTACCTCTGGATCTATTAAACCTGTTGGACGAATTATTTGTTCGACTATTTGTTTTGACTCTCTCTTCTCGTAGTCCCCAGGGGTTGCTGATACAAATATTGTATTTTGTCTTTTTAGATATTCTTCAAATTCTTCAAATTTTAATGGCCTATTATCATAAGCTGAATCTAGCCTGAAACCATATTCTATTAGATTTGCTTTTCTTGCCCTGTCACCTTTATACATTCCATGAACTTGTGGTATTGTTTGATGACTTTCATCTATTACCATTAAGAAATCTTTTGGAAAATAATCTAGAAGACAATATGGTTTTTCTCCAGCTTTTCTTTTGTCGAAATGTCTCGAGTAGTTTTCTATTCCTTTACAATAGCCAGTTTCTTTAATCATCTCTAAATCATGCAATGTTCTTTGTTTTAATCTATGAGCTTCAAACATTTCGTGTTGTGGCAAATCATTCTCTAGCTGATATTCTATTGAATTCAGAGCTTCCTCTATTTCTTCTTCTGGAACCATGAAGTGCTTTGCAGGATATACTGTAAAATGTTCCCAGTCCTGGATTTTTTCTCCTGTGATTTTGTCAATCTCTATTATTCGTTCTATCTCATCGCCAAACATTTCAATTCGAATTATATTATTTATATCTGACGGGATAAGATCCACTATGTCCCCCTTTACTCTAAATCTTCCTGGCTGCAATTCTATATCATTTCTTTCATACCTGGAACCTATTAATCTTGAGATAATTTCGTTTCTCTTTATTTTTTGTCCAGCATCTAATCCAAATCTAAACCCCATATAATTTTCTGGGTTTCCTAAACCATAGATGCAAGAAACTGAAGCTACTATGATTGTATCTCTTCTTGACAATACTGCGGCGGTTGCTGCCAAACGCATTTGGTCTAGTTTTGGGTTTACAGCTGAATCCTTTTCGATATATTGGTCTGTTGTTGGTATATAAGATTCTGGCTGATAATAATCATAATAAGAAACAAAATATTCCACTTTGTTTTCTGGGAAGAGTTCCTTTAATTCTTCATAAAGCTGGGCTGCTAATGTTTTATTGTGAGCCATTACCAAAGTTGGTCGCTGAGTCCTCTCTATAACATTTGCTATAGTAAAAGTTTTACCCGATCCAGTTACACCCAAGAGTGTTTGCATTTTTTTATTATTGTTAATTCCATCTACTAACTTATTGATTGCCTCTGGCTGATCTCCAAATGGTTTGAATTTAGATTTTAGTTCGAATTTTTTGGTTCCCATAAATTGGGGAAGAGAATCAGGATTATAAGATTTTTGGGTGAAGCACTAATGATATAAAGTACTGCTTGTAATTATGAGTATGAAATTGAAAAAAGGACAAACAATTGAGATTGAAAGGGAGAACTTTACTATTACTGAGATAGCTAAACATTATCACGAGGAAGGAGAAACGATAAAGACATATTATAGTTATTCTCTATCTTCTGAAAATCCTGATGTAACGCACGCGGAAATAGATGACTACCATTCTGGAAATTTTATTTTTCATATTACAAAGAAAGTTAAATCTAATATTGAGAATCTAGACATTCATATTGGGAATAACAAATATTTAATTGCTAAGGAAAAAGACGAGATATTCATTGACCCACTAAACGGAGATTTGCAAGATGCTAAATGCTATGAAGTTGTTGGTTGCAAAACTGGAATGGTTCCTTCTGAACTTCATATATTGCCTGATGGAACTGAAATATTTTATCTTACTATGAAATTAAAAAAAGAGGATCTCAAATGGAATTAGAAGAAGGAGGTAAAATTGAACTTTTTGGAGATTATTTTATTGTTGGAGAAGTTGGCGAGGGGTTAATTGATTTGCGAACTAGAGACCCGACTATTTTTGAGGCATATATTGAACTTCGGAATAAAGGACCTATATTAAAAACGGTTCGAGAAATTGATTGTGTAATTAAACATCGTGGGCTCAGATATAATGATAAGATTTACCAAGTGATTCGAAATTATTACACGGAAGCTTATAGAGATGGGAGATGGGAAAGGTTTAGGGTTTATGAAATCCATCGAATTGAGGAAGGGCAATTCAATCCAAAGAACCCTCGGAAAGTTATTCACGGTAGAGATAAAAAATTTATTTTATTTGACCATCAAAAACTTAAAGATGAGGATGTCATTATGAATCCTGTCGAGACCTTTGATGAAAAAGTTAATCCTATTTCAAAGAGATTCCATCTCAAATTTAAAGAGCAGCCCTGAGCCGAGTTATTGGTAAAGAATCTAATTTAAAAAAAGTAAAGGGGATAAATCCCCTTGTTTATTATAAAAAAATAAAAATAATTTTTGCTTAAGATCTAAATACTAAATTAGTATTTAGGGTTCTTTGAAGCTTTAAACTGGAATACAGTCTTAGCAGGAATCTTAATCTTTTCACCAGTTGATGGGTTTACACCCTTTCTAGCTTTTCGCTTTATGTACTTAAAAGTACCGAATCCTACTAGTTGTACTGGTTCTTTCTTAGATTTTGAAGCAGCTTTCATAAAAGCTTCGAGAGCTTTACCTGCTTGAATCTTTGAAAGATCAGCTTCCTTTGCTATTGCTTCAATAAGTTGAGCTTTGTTCATTTTTTTATCACCCCTCCTTTTTACCGATCCTATCGTAGCATCAAAAAGTTCTCGGACTTTAAAAGCATTTGTTTTTTGTTTGATTTAATGGGCCTTCAGAAGATTTATTAATGCTATTTGGCTATTGATTCCATGGCAAAGGCGGGGGAAATAATTGGATTGATATTGATTATAATTGCTGGAATTTTTATATTTCCAGACCAAGTTCTGACGATAGTGAAAAATAAGTTTTTTATGATGATTGGTGCCATTATTTTACTTGCTATTATTTTTCTTATTTGGTTAAGGCTTAGAACTAAATATTAATTGAAAGCCTCAGTCAACAATCAGGTGAAAGAGTCGATAACTCCCCAGATTATAAGAATTTATACAATAAACCATAAAAAGGCTTTTGCCTTACCCCAAGTATGAAAGAGCTTGTCGTTCCCATAAAAATAAAAAAAACTATCAATAGAAAAGTAGAGAGAGTTGAAAGTATCAGCAAAATACAAACAATCATTAAGTGGACATTTATAACATCCTTGATTTCTATTATATTACTTATGACATTACACGCTCAAAAAAGCATATTTGTAAGCATAGATACCGTTATCATTATTTTATCTTTTATTGGACTAGCAATAGTCACGACACTTATGTTAAAAGAATCACTATCACTAAAAGAAACAATTATTATGCGCCTTGACAACCTAAGAAAAATAACAAAACACAAAAGTACAATTGAGATAAAAAAGGAATTAATAAATACCGCCAAGATTATTCAATCATCATATAAAATCTCTGAAATTAAGAATGGGGGATTTATTCAAATCTGCAACATCCAAGCATTCACAACCGAGCTAATAAAAAGCCTTAAGATCTATTCTAAAAAGGAACTTTTGGAAGAGAAGAACAAACTATTAATATTTCTAAACAGATCATTAGCAACAGTTACCAATGAGGATTTTGGAAGAAAAGAAAAACCAAAAAAGGCAAAGAATAACCTAAATAAAATAATCTCTATAATAGACTCGAAAAAAGGACATCTTTCTTTAATTTTTATAATATCTATTATGATTACCATACTTGCATATAATATAGAGTTGCTTGAAAAGAATCAAACTTTCCTTGGATTTTTAGGATGTGCCACCCTATTATATACTACTTATGCCATAGCTTCAAATCCTGATAAAATTAGACTCTTTCTTAAAAAGAATCAATCAAAATAAGACTTACTTCTTCTTTCTCTTTGAAACTTTACCGCGAATCTATGGGCTTCATCTCTTATTGCTTGCAATAGCAATCTCGCTTTATTCTTTGGAGGCATCCTTAGTGGGATTTCTGCGCCGGGAATATAGACTTCTTCGAACTTCTTTGCTAGAGATATTATTGGAATTTTCACATTAATTTCTTTTAATGATTTTATTGAGGAATTTAGTTGCCCAAGTCCACCATCAATCACAATTAAATCGGGAAATAGCTCGTTATCTTTTTTCAACCTAGCATATCTTCTTTGAACTACTTCATTCATTGCTCTAAAATCGTCGTTCCCTTGAAATGATTTTATCTTGAACTTCCTGTAATTTGATTTGTCTGGTTTTCCGTTTCTGAACTGAACCATAGATGCAACCACTTCAGTCCCGCCTAAATGGGAAATATCAAAACACTCTATCACCCTTGGTAGAGTCGGAATATTTATTTGTTTTTGTAATTCTTTTATTTTTTCGAAATTACCAAAAAAACTAAGTTCAATATTTTTAGCTACAAGGATTAACAAATCTTTTAGTTCCCCCTTTTGAGGAATTGTTATTTTCACTTTCGCATTTTTCTTGTGTTCTAAATACTCTTTTACTGAATCATCTACTTTCCCTGGAAGAATCAAATCTTTTGGTATATCATTCTCTGAATAAAACTGAATTAAAAACTCCTCTAAAAAATTCCCCTTATAATCGAAAGTAAACTCTTGTTTATTTAGTAGCGTTCCTTTGTAGATATTAAAAACTATCAAATAAACCACTTCGTCTTTTATTTTGTAATTTATAATATCTTCATCATGTTTTTTTTGCCTTTCTACATTTTGTTTTTCTCGTAGGTATTCGACTGCTTTCGACTGCTCCCTTAAAGAGAGGGCCTTTTCGTAATCCATTTCTTTGGATGATGCCTTCATCTTTTCTTTAAGTTCTTTCAATAATTCTTTGTCCCTACCCTCCAGCACTTGGCTTACCTTTTCAATATCTACCATATAATCCTTCCTTGATATTGCTTTAACACAAGGGCCAGAACAAATGCCTATCTCATATCTCAGACACTTCTTTTTTGGAAGAGTTTTACATGTTCTTAGTTTAAATGTTTTATTTATAATCTGAATTACCTGAGTCCTGGATTCTCCAGAGATAAATGGACCAAACAGTTTTCCAACATTTTGTTTATTTTTTATTATATCACTTCTTGCAGTAATTAGTCTAGGATAGGTTTCATTCGTCAACTCAATAAAAGCATATGACTTAGAATCCTTAAGATCAATATTATATTTTGGCTTGTGTTTTTTTATCAATGAGTCCTCCAAGAGAAGAGCCTCTACTTCTGAATTAGTAATAATAAAATCAAAATCGGCTATATGGGAAACTAAGGCCTTTGTCTTTTCACTATCGTGGTTTTTTGAGAAATAGGAAGTTACTCTTTTCTTTAGATTTTTTGCCTTACCAATATAAATTATCTTCCCAACTGAGTTTTTGTATATATAACAGCCCGGGGACTCTGGTATCTCCTTAAGATTTAATGGATATTTCATTTTTTATAACATATGCAATCACTTATTACTTATTACATAAAATATAGAACGATTCACATATTATAATAATTGCCTCTTTGGGATAGTGATACCTTTTTTTAAAGGACTGCTTCCTAAATAAAAAATGAATAAAATATATATTGAAAGTGGTCCAGAAATAGCAGAAAAGGATATTCCTGGAGAAGGCAAATATTTTGAGATTATATGGAAATTAAATGAGACTCCACAAGAAACTTGGAACCAAGAATTTGACAAGCTAATTAAAAACCACTTAGAAATAGAAAATGATTTGTTTGGACCATATAAACCAAAGATTATGTTTACTGATTTAGTATTAACAGTTACAGATAAATCTTTGATAGAATACCAAAAAAATTATTTTTTAGAGGAATTTATTGATAATATTAATAATAAATTTAAATTATTATAATGTTGCCTTTAATGACCTAATAGCAACTTCTAGTTGCTTAGAATCTGGTTCTTTTGTTGTCAATCTCTGCATCCACATTCCAGGAGCAGTTATTGCTTTGAAGAAAATATTATTTTCATTTTTACCTGATAATCTAAGAACTTCATAAGAAACCCCCATAACTAAAGGTAGTAATAAAATTCTTAGGCCAAGGTTCTGCCAGAATGTTGTACTATTGAAAGGAATTACTGTATAGATTAAAATACTAATCATGAGAGCTCCAAAAATAAAGGCAGTCCCACATCTTGGATGATACCTTGAAAATTTTCTTGCATTTTTTACTGTCAATTTTTCTTTTGCTTCGTTACACCTAACAACTTTATGTTCTGCACCATGGTATTCGAAAACTCTTTTTGTGTCTTTTGCTAGAGAAATTAAATAAATATACAAGATCATAATTAAAATTTTAATAACCCCGTCTACTACGTTTGGCCAAATGTTTGAGTTTGATAGAAAGTCTATTTTTGATACAAAAAACTTTGTAATTAATAATGGCAAGAATTTAAACAAAAGTAGAGCGAAAGCCACTGACAAAAACATAAACCCAACCATACCCCATCCTTCTATTTTTTCCTCTTCTTCTTCAATAGCTATACTTGTAGAATATGTCATGGCCCGAATTCCAATTATCATCATATACATTAACTTGAAAAATCCTCTAATTAATGGTGTTTTGAAAATTACAGACTTCGGTGACCGAATTGTTCCCTTTTTTACCACAATTTTTCCTTTTGGGTTTCTAACTGCGATTGCTTGCTTATTTCCATTAAGCATCATTACTCCCTCCATAACTGCTTGTCCACCGATTATTTCCTCTGTGGGCAATGCTTTTTCCTTCTTCATTTAACTCTTAGTGAATTTCAGTTTAAAAAAGTAGAGAATTGCTATTTCCTGACGATTGTTACAACATTATATAAATAACAATTTATTCTATTTGATATGAAAAAGATCTTTGGAATATTATTTATTTTTGTTTTGGGAATTAGTTTTATTAGTGCAATTGATTTTGATACAAACTCTGTTAGCTGTTCTGTACTAGAACTAGGAAAATCTCAAGTTATAGGTTATGAGATTCCATCTCAAGTCCCCTACAAAAATGAAATATTCAATCTTTATATCTCAGAAGAAATCTTTGGGAGTATTATCATTAAAAAAGGTATTTTAACTGATTTTTCTTGTGAAATTAATAATAACCAAACGTATGATGTTTATATAAAAAACTATGAAGTTTTTGCCCGGTTTACAGGAGAAGGTGATATTGTTGAAATCCTAAATACTGCTATTGCGAATAAAGATATTGAAATCAAAGGCAAGGGGATGGGTAAAAAATTGAAATGGTTTTTTAGTAGAATTGGATTAAAGTGGTTTGGATAGTTATTCAAAACAATCACTAAATAAGTTATTAATTAATTCTTCCTTATTCTCTTCAAAGATTCTATGTCCAAAAACTCTCAACAGAACGTCTTTAATATCCTTAGTTTCTAATTGGCCTCGCTTTTCGAATAAGGCATTTGCCTTTGCTGCAAGTATTAAATGAACTGATGTCCTTGGCGTTATAACAGACTTTGTATTTGTTCTTAAATATCTAACGAAATCTACAACTTTCTCTTTTAGTTCTTCATCCAGGTGAATATTCTTAACAAATCCTTGCATTTCTCTTATTGTCTTTGAGTTTATTGTTTGGCAAACTTGGATTATATTTTGCTTTGTTTGTCTTTCCATTATTTCCATTTCTTCATATTTATCTGTTAACTTAATTTCTGTAGATATTGCAAACTTATCTAAAGATTCTTCATCAAACGTTTCCCCTTCTTTGTAAGTTGCGATTACCATAAATGGTTCGAAGCATGAAATGAATTCTTTGTTTTTGTAAAAACCTTTTTGATTAATTAAATTTGCAAAAAAAGCCTGAATACTTTCTGGTGCTTTTTTATAATTCTCTAAAAGGATTAAATTTGAATCTAGTGATTCTTCGGTTGGCTCGATAGATTCCCTTGTTAATGGAATAAATGTATAGTTTAGCCTTGTAACTTCTGCCAGGGTTTTTGCAAATAATTCTTTTGCTGAGCCTATTGGTGCTTTTACTAAAATTGATTCTCCACAGATTAACGCCATTAGAACATCTTTTACAAAATCTTCATTTCCAACAAATTTTTTTTCAATTTCATTTAAAGTGTCATCTAGGAATTTGTAATTTTGTTTTGCCTTAATGCTTAAGGCGAAGAGGCCTGCGTTTGTCATATTTGTGCTAGAAATGGGTGGGTTTTAAAGTTTTTGTAGGATGAATTTTAAAAATGCGTTAAATTTGACTTGTTCTCGAGATAGACTACTTCCTTGCTAAAACTTTCTTTAGATATTTTCCAGTCCAAGAAGCCTTTATTTTTGATACTTCTTCTGGTGTTCCGGTTGCAATTATTTGTCCACCACCGACTCCGCCTTCTGGTCCTAGGTCTATTATATGGTCTGCACATTTTATCACATCTAGATTGTGTTCTATTATTACCATTGTGTTTCCTTTATCTACAAGACCTTGAAGCACATAAATTAATCTTTTAACATCATGAAAATGTAACCCAGTTGTTGGCTCGTCTAAAATATACAATGTCCTACCAGTTGAACGTTTTGCTAATTCTTTTGTTAACTTTATTCTTTGAGATTCTCCACCTGAGAGTGTTGTTGCCGACTGCCCTAGTTTTACATAATCGAGGCCAACTTGAACTAAGGTTTGTAGCTTCTTTCTTATATTTGGAATAAACTGGAACACTTCCAAAGCCTCTTCTACGCTCATACCTAAAACTTCTGCTATTGATTTACCTTTATATTTTACTTCTAATGTTTCTCTGTTGTATCGACCACCCTTACATTCTTCACATTCCACATAAACATCTGGTAAAAAATTCATTTCAATTTTAATTGTTCCATCACCTTGGCATTTTTCACATCTTCCACCTTTAACATTAAAGGAAAACCTCCCTGGCTTGTAGCCTCTCATCTTTGCCTCTTTTGTTTCTGAAAAAACAGTTCTTACCTCATCAAAGATTTTGGTATAAGTTGCAGGATTTGAACGGGGTGTTCTACCAATCGGGGACTGATCAATTACAATAACCTTATCGATATAGGCATCTGTTTTTATTGCCTTGTGCTTTCCTGGCTTATCTTTTGATGCCTTATTTATCTTATTGCTCATTCCCTTGCTTAAAATTTCATTAATCAATGTTGACTTTCCAGAACCGGAAACACCTGTTACCAAAGTCAAACACTGTGTTGGAATATCCACATTAATGTTTTTCAAATTATTCTGCTCTGCACCAATTATCTGGATTGGTATTCCTTTTTCCCTTCTCTGTTTTGGGATAGTAATTTCTTGTTTTCCACGCAAATACTGACCTGTTAAAGATTCCTTATTTTTTTCTATTTCCTTTGGAGTTCCTTTTGCTACAATTTCCCCACCATGAATTCCTGCACCTGGTCCTATATCAACAACATAATCTGCTGCACGGATTGTATCCTCATCATGCTCCACAACAATTAATGTATTTCCTAAATCCCTTAGTTTGTGCAAGGTTTGAATTAATTTGCTATTGTCTCTTTGATGTAATCCAATTGAAGGTTCATCTAAGACATATAAAACCCCTGTTAGGTTTGAACCGATTTGAGTTGCAAGTCTTATTCTTTGAGCTTCTCCGCCAGATAATGTTCCAGCTGACCTTGAAAGGTTTAGGTAAGAAAGCCCAACATTATTTAGAAATTCTAATCTCTCATTAATTTCCTTTAAAACCTGTTTTGCAATAAAGGCCTCTTTTGCTGTTAGCTTTACTTTCTTGAAAAATTCGCTAGTATCTTTAATTGACAGTTCTGTCACCTCAATAATCGATTTCTCATTAATTTTTACTGACAATATTTTTTCTTTTAATCTTTTTCCCTTGCAGTCTGGGCAAGTTGAGGCCCTCATGTATTTTTCTAATTCTTTTCTTCTATAATCTGATTGGGTTTCTCTATGTAACCTCTCTTGTTGGGGGATTACCCCTTCCCAACCGTCTTCCATATGCATATCCGCACCACCAGGCCACCTTGCTCTTATTGGCTCCTCCGTTCCATAAAGTAAAATATCTAACTGTTTTTTTGTAAAGTTTTCTATTAGTGTAAATAAATCAAATTTGTATTTTTTCCCGACAGCTGCCAACTGTTGATTTCTCCAAGAAGCATCCATTTTTGGATAACATTCTATAGCACCAGCTATTATTGGCTTCTTTTTATTCGGAATTATTAGCTCTGGGTCGAATTCTATTTTTACACCCAAACCATGACATTCTTCACAAGCCCCAAAAGGTGAATTAAAAGAGAACATTCTTGGCTGTAATTCTTCGAAGGTTGTATCGCATTTGGGACAAGTCATATTTGCTGAATACAGTTTATCTTTACCCTCTTTATTCTGAAGTATCAATAACCCATCTGATTTTTTCAAAGCGTTTTCAACGGCTTCAGTCAACCTTTGTGTATCTTCTGTATTTATTCTATCAATAACAGCATCAATATCATGTTTCTCATATCTAGACAATTTGAGTTTTTCGTCTGTTCTTACCAATTTTCCATTTAGTCTAATTCTCGCATAACCTTCTTTATTTAAATCTTGAACTAATTGTTCATATGTACCCTTTTTCTGTCTAATAATCGGGGAGAGTATCGTAACCTGTTCTTTAAACTCTTTTTGTATTTTCTCAACAATTTCTTGTGGTGTTTGTGATATAATTGGTTCATTATGGTTTGGACAAAATGGTGTTCCAATTCTAGCATATAATAATCTCAAATAATCATAAATTTCTGTTACAGTTCCAACTGTTGACCTTGGATTTTTTGAAGTTGTTTTTTGCTCTATTGAAATTGCAGGAGAAAGACCTTCTATTGAGTCAACATCTGGCTTGCTCATTAGCCCCAGGAATTGCCTTGCATATGCAGATAAAGATTCAACATATCTTCTTTGGCCTTCTGCATAAAGAGTGTCAAATGCTAATGTTGATTTCCCTGAACCAGAAAGTCCAGTTATCACTATGAACTTTTCTTTTGGTAGTGTCAAATCAAAGTTTTTTAGATTATGCTGTCTTGCGCCTTTTATTACTATATCTTTTGATGCCATAGTTATTAGAATTCTCCCTGTAAACACATGAAGAATTTTTTAAGTTAAAAACTTTTTGGCTAATTGTATATAACACTGTTTACGTTCAAACAAGCTTATTATCGGCTACCTGGATGTTTGAACAGTAAACAGTGTCTTTATTTTTTAAAAATTTGCATTACTTTGGAGCTTTTTTCTGCTATCTGATTGCTGTCTTTTATAAAAAATGCTCTGAGATTGTTTATTTGAATTCTTTTAATTCTAGATGTTTTTATAGTCTGTATTACTAAACATTGGATGAGGAACTTTGAATGTAAGTCTTGTGGGAAATGTTGCAATGACTTTGGTTCGATGGGAACACTACCATTGTTTAACGAGGAGAAAGAAAGATATGAACGACTAGCAAAAAAGTTGGAAATTGATATTGAGTTTGTCCACGAGAATGTTATGATGGATGAGGAGACGGGCATCGTGTTCTCCGCTAATTGGGGATTAAAAGGTGACCCTTGCCCATTCTTGAATAATGATAATAAGTGTATAATTTATGAGGAGAGAGCACTTATTTGCAAATCATTCCCTATCGAAAAAATAAATATAGATGGTAGCTATTTGAACTTAGGCAACTTTATGCATTGCGATAATTTTAACCATCAAGAGGCCATTGATTCTAAAAAAAAATCTATTGATATTTATGGTGAAGAATGTGTTTCATCAAGAGAAGAAATTCAGCGAAGGCAAAAAAATATTTCAGAAAAAATTAATGCACTCATTACACTTGGAAAAATAAAATTGAAAAAAGTTGAAAAATTTTACAGCCTAGATATTCTTTCTATTGAAACTTTTATTGAAAATATTGTGCTTTAATACTAAATATAGTTATTCGGTGTACAGGACAATCTATTTGATCTCACTTTATTGTTTTACCACCCCATCACTATTGCATTAAACGTCTATTCTCACAAAAAAGCAAGGCTATTTCCCAAAATAATTGACCAAACTAATTCCCATGTTTAGCATTGATTTTCAATAACTCTCACTTTCCATATTAAACCCGCAATAAATCACCTAAAACTTGCATAAAAATACCGTTTTTTCAAAAAATTAAAAAATCAAAAGAAATGCTTCAAAAAAACTCAAGCGTAAAGGATCTCAAAATATCTATGAATCGAGCTAACTCTCACTTTTTGGATTTTTACCTATAAATTTCAACTAAAAAAACACCAACTTTGGACAAAAAGCTGAAATAAAACAAAAAAGGCCCAAAAACACCCCAGAATCGAAGATTTTTGACCGATAATCACAACTTCAAGAGATTCAAAAAAAACACACCCAATATAGCCTATGACTTAAACAAAAGGCTCCTATAATCAAGGAGCATATCAAAATTAAAGAAAAACTAACCAATGAAGTGTTTCATTCGAAAAAATCCAGGAGAATCACTCTAAACAGCCATGAAGACCCACTTTCAGCGGAGTTCGTACAATATATCTTGTGCGAACTTTACTCGCATAAAACCAAATATGCTATTTTTACAGAGAATTTTCTAGTTTTTTTGATCACATTCTAAAAAATTTTAGAAAAAATAAATTATTAAAAAATATTTAAGAACTAAGGAACCTTATGATTAATGAGAAATTATTCATATCAATCACTATCAACCCAAGGAAGTTGACAGTAAAAAAAGCCAAGCTTAACATGTTTTATAGGTATGAAATTGCCAAAAAGATAGACAAATAATTACAAAAAATCAGATAATATCAGAGATCAGCCACAATGAAAAACCTATAAATATATTATAACCCAAAAATAGATTTTATACTTAACCTCGAGAGATTCTCTCCGATGACTATAATTACTAATAAAGAGAACTTAGGCAACCTTAGTTAATAATTGTATTATACGAAGTTTTTATGAGTGATATTAATTCTCTAAAAGAATAAAGAGAGATGAAAACTGTAAAAATAAAATAGATTCTTTTTGATTATACGAACTAAATAAAAATAACAAAGAACCAAATATCAGAATAAGAATTAGCTGATATCACAGGAGTCAATCATTGATTATGTTAAAATTTTGCGGAAATAGTCGCCCTCTATATCTATTCACTTGGAAATATGAGGAATTACCATTCGCATCCTGAGTATGGAAAAATAAAATGTCTTAGTCATCGTATTTTATTTAGGGTGCCAAAATTCAGGGCAGATAAAAACCCTTGTGGACAACTTTACATACGATTGAAAACCCTTGGTAAAGGTTTCAATGTAAAATCGTCGGGGCAAAGTTTTGACGAAATTTTGTATGGGTGCATAATATCGAAGACATCCATACCCTAGTGGTTTTCCATTCGCTTTGGCGTATGGGAAAGCAAAAATTCTTGGGGATTTTTACTTAAAGGGATGTGCGTTCGATTTGAAGACATGTGAGAAGTAAATTCTGAACCACAAGCAACTCATATAAATAAAAAATTCACCATAGGTTTACATAAAATTCATAAAAAATATACTGAGAAATAAAACCTAAAATGAGATTCTACAGCTAAAATTATTTAATTATGCGAACTTTTTTATTTTTGGTTTAATAATCTTTAGAGAGCAAGGATTAGCTTAATATAATACACAAATTATGCGAACTTTTTTTAAACAAATAATAGATAGAAATAATATAATATAAAAATTATCTACCCAGAAATAGCGTTGACGATAATAATAAATTAACTAGAAAAATTAAACTATTTGGATTAAAAGATTACCTGCAAAAAACTAAAAATTTAAATCTACCAATATCAAAATTTATTTGTTATGCGAACTTTTTTCAAAAAACCCCTCCTCAAAAACATAACTTGAGGATCCGAAATATGAATAAATTAGACTAATATTCATTCGGCTAGTAATCTATTCACTGCCAACATAAAGTATCACATAAAAACTAAAAATAATAACACTATGATTTTCAATTATACGAACTTTTTTGATTTATTATAATCAAATAAAAACAACGTATGATTCTCAAAAGTTTATTTTATAATAAGAAAAGGAGCTCACTTATTAAAAAAGCCAAAGAAACCTGTCTCTCGCAACTTTTTCTACAGATGAACAATTAATCGAATGATTGAAAAAATAATATTAGACCCGATGTATGAAACAAAAAAAATAACATACATGTTTTCACTTAGGTTTCCTTTGTGAAGTATAATAGCATAAACAACAAAAATAAAGAAATAAACAAACAAACAAAGTTCATGTTTAAACAACAATCAGCCACAACATCCCATTAATAATGAGTTCTAAAAACAAAAAAATCCATTGTTTTTGTCTGTTTTTATGTGTTTAAACACATAAAAACAGCCCGTTTGACTTCATAAACAGTTGTTTGGGTAAATAAACAACTGCCTGTTTCGACAAACAACATTACTCGTCTAAAAGTTGTACAAAACCCCATTAATAATGGTACACAGGGCAATATTTATAAACAACAGCTGTTTAATACTACTATGTTTTGGTTATTTACAAATAAAAAAAGAGTGGAAGATGTAAGGGAAGAAACAAAAAAAGGCTTCGAATCTGTAAAGAATGATATATTGTCTGTAAGCGAATGGATCAAACACCTAGATATTGAAAAAAACATTCAAAAAACAGATATAAACAACCTAAGAGCCGACTTAAAGAGCATTAAAGAAGACATTCTCGAGATAAAAAATAAGGTTCATATGATGGACATTCTTGGATCAAACACCCATTTTAAACAAACAACTAAAACAAACAACCAACTGTTTAATAAAGAAACAAGCGACTATTCAAATCAAACAAGACAACAAACAGGTGTTCAAACACCAAATTTATCAACTTTCTCTATTACAGAGAGAGCAATCATAGGAGTTCTATTAAATTCTGACCTAAAACTCAGCTACGAGGATCTAGCAACACTATTAGGAAAGGAAAAGTCAACAATAAGAGGACAATTAAATACTATAAAATCAAAGAGCAATGGCTTAATAAACGAATCCATCGAAACAAATGGTAAAAAAAGAGTGTATATATCAAAAGAAATAAAGGAAAAACTCATGAAAAAAGCCAAAATTAAGGTAAATAGTAGTAAAAATCAAAAAAATGAAGGTTCTTTTGAATAAAAATAGCAGAGAAAAGCAAAAGTGAGAGATAAAAGTTGTAAAAATCAAAAAAAACACAACTTTCTTTAACAAAAATAGGCAACAAAAAGCAAAAGTGAGAGTTTATACAAGATAATCGATAAAGATTAAACATAAATAAAAAACAAAAAAGTGAGAAACGGTCTAAAAAAATAAGAAATATTCAAAAAAATGAGAGTTAAGCAACACTCATAACAAAAAAATAAAGAGAGGAATAGACTAAAAACAACAAAAATAAAGAGGAAAAATTAATAATTAAAATAATGAATATTGTTATCCTGTATACCGAATAATTAAAAGAATGCAAACAAGGTTTGTATATTTTAAACACAAAAACATATAGAAATGCAATAAAATTAACAACCAATAAACCATCTATTTTATGAAAGACTAATATAATAATAAATAAACTGGGATTATAAGTTTCTCAATTCTAAAATTGCACTCAAGGTAGCTACTTTTTTAAGGTTAGAGGACACAGAAAGGTGGATTTCCTTATTGTTGACCTTAGTCTTATTAATAGGAATTCCCTTGTTTACAAGCCTCCTAACATAATCTCGAATCGAACTCTCAGATAGGTTCAACTTCCTTGAAATTGACCTGTAATCTGCATACCCAAATTCATCCTCCAACTGATAAATAGTGGAAAAGACTATTAATTCTTGATCAGTGAGGCTCTTAAATTTTAAACGCAACTCTTTCTTTATAGAATCAAGAGAATCCAGCATGTTTGCAGCAGAATCTATTACATTTACTACTTTATTCTGTGGGGTATCAACAATTGGATAAATAGATTCTTTTTGATTATGCGAACTATTAACCCGTCTAACATCTGTTTGTTGGTTCGTTTGTCTGTCTGTCTTAACCCCTTGATTTCCTATGGAAATAGCCCAAATATTGGCATTTCCTGGTCTAATATATGTCTGATGTGTCTCAATCTCCGCCAAAAGAGAAGGTAACACCTTGCTTTCTGTTGGAGAATCTGTCTGATTGTCTAACCTTGTGTCTAAGAGAGTATTTTCCGAGTATAAACCACAATCAAAATCAAGAGAAGCACCATTAGAATCAGAATCAACAGACAAAGGCTTAGTGGATTCTACAGGGCTTCCAATATAATTACCTACTTCATCCTTAAAATGCATTAAATCAGCCTTTAATTCATCAATATAATCATTAAGTATTCTATTTTGGGAGTCTAACCTGTTTGCCTTATTATTTAATCCAGACAATATTTCACAAACACCAATTAATTGATCCCTTGTTTCTGTTAAATTTCCACCCAAAAAATTAATATCCTTCTTTAACGAATCAACATCCTCACGAACCCTAGTAAATGCCTCTTTTATCCCTTCCATTAAACCAAAAATATATACTTCTTTAAAAGATTTGATGTGAATAGAAACTATATTTAGAAAACACTAGATTGGCTTCTTTTGTAAATATCATAAGCTGCATTAGACAATTTCCACCTCGATCTTATCAAATAATTAATCCCTTCCTTATTCTTATTAACCTCAATAACCAATTTTTTTTCTTTTAATTCCCTTAATAATTTCTTAACAAACTCCTCATCTCTAGCTATTTCTTGTGCTATATGTGATGTAAATATTGTTTTTGGACTCTCTGAAAACAAATACAACAAGATTTGTTCACAAATCTTTCCTCTTTTTTTTTCAGATATTTTCATAATAAAACAAGATATAAATAATTTATATAAATTGCCTATTGTTAATATTTAAAAATGCATTAAAAATTATGTGATTCTTTGTATTATATTAGACAATTATTATTTATATTAAACAGCATATAGTCTCCTTAAGTAAATGCCTGTTTAAACAGCAAACAGTAAATAATTAATTTATTTTTAATTTAATAATATTAATTAATTTGAAATTGTGTGTGAAAATTAAATAAATAATATTATTATTCTTTTTTCCCGACTTTAACAGAAGGCATCTTAAAATGAGTTGGCAAATTAAATTCATCTTCAAACTGAAGTGCTTTAATATTTGCCTTTTTCATAATAATGTTTATTAAAATTGTGTTAAATTCTGGATCCACTTTTTTATCTTCCCAATTTTTTAAAATAGTATTAGCCTCTTCTTTTTCTAATGAAATGATTAAATTTCCACCAAATGATAAATTTGCTATATTTGGAGTATATTCAATATTATAAATCCACTTAATATTTAAAAAAGAATCTTTTGCATTAATATTCGCCTTAACCTTTTCAATTGACTCTATATTTATAGAAGTTCCAATCTTTAAACCTTCTAATTTAGAAGTTTTCTTTTCAACTGATATTTTTGTAAAGTTAAATCCTGCTAATTTCATTGTAATCATAAAACCCTTTTTCGGTTTTTAAAGATTTGTGTTATATAATAATTAAGATAAAAATAGACTTGTATATGTCTTATTATTGAACCCACATCCCTTTTGGGTTTGTATGCCTTCGATATTATCCACCCATACAAAATTTCGTCAAAACTTTTCCAAGGGTTTTGGCCTGCCTGAAATTTTGGCACGCCATAATCAAATGTGAATGGCCTCTCAAATAGAGGGAGTTGACAATTCTCAGGCAGTTTTGAAATCCTTGGGAAAATTTCAAAAGAGAATTATCTGGTATATGATTTTTGTGTTAAGAAAGTCCCGCGGTTAAGCCACATGCTTTACTATATGGTTGGGGAGATTTTTAGCAAAATTTGACTTACAATAACTAATATATAATAAATTAATAACTCTGTCGAATTAAATTAAATCTTCTTCAGAAACAATTACAAAATCACCAATTGCAATAATTGATGAATATGGAATTAATAATTCATTTGAAGCAGATCTTTCTAAATTTAGGTTTCTTGTATACATTGTTGAATCTTTTACAACAAGGTTAATTAATTCACCTGATTTAGTCTCAAAAGTAACATCTTTTACAAATCCTAATCTTTTTCCTTCCTTTGTTACAATCATCTTACTGATAATTGAACCAAATGGTCTTTTTTCTGATTGCATATTACAAACAACCTCATTTACTTTATAAATTTATCTTCAACCAAGTGATATATTCAATTATTGGGTAATATTAGATATTCCTGGTATATTTCCTGTGTATTATTGTTTGTCTTTTTTCTGCTTCTTTGTTATCTTATTTGTCTAAGTGTCTGTTTGTTTGTCTTTGCTTGGCTTTTTATTTATTGTAACTTTATAATTAATTCAAAGTTATATATACTTGAGCTTATTATGGTTTTCATAGTTAGTTTTTGGACTGGGATATTATTTCCCCCGTCCCCTTGGTTTCGTGTGGAACTTTTTATTTTGAAT
>JAQICZ010000048.1 GCA_027858295.1 Nanobdellota archaeon
AGTGGATGATTTTGCGTTAAAAAAGTCCCGCGGTTAAGCCACATGCTTCAAACGAAATCTCGTGAAAAACTTTCCCCCGACGGCTTTACATTGAAAACTTTACCAAGGGTTTTCAACTGCCTGTAAAGTTGTCCACAAGGGTTTTTTACTGCCTGAGATTTTGTTCCCCTAGCGTGTGGTTAGCGAGACTTTTAGCAAAATTTGACCCATACACCTCAATAAAATAAACAGGTAATCACTTATAAAATTATTCAAAATAAAAATAAAAAAAAATTAAAGGAGGCAATTGCCTCAATAATGTGATGAAGAAATATTACTTCTTCTTCTTGGGCTTTGCTTTTGCTGTAGCTTTTTTAGTATCTACAGGCTTTTTAGTTGTTGTCTTTTTCTTAGCAGCCATGGTGACCACCTCCCTTGTGTTGAATTAGAATTACCAGTGTTTAAAGTTTATAAACTTATAGAAATTTTTATAATGTTAGAAAACAATCTCAATAGCTTTGCCATTCTCAGGGATTTTGACATATCTTCAAATCGAAGCCACATCCCTTTAAGTAAAAATTCCCAAGAATTTTTGCTTTCCCATACACCAAAGCGAATGGAAAACCACTAGGGTGTGGTAGAGCAGAATCTTAGCAAAAATTTGACTTTATTTAACTCTATTCATGTCTTTAGATTAATCCAATTGAATTAATGTTAGCCTTCGGCTTCGGTCGTTTGAGTTTGAGTCTTTGGTGGTTTGAAGCATCGAATGTGAGCAATTGAGATTTATTGGAGCCAAGTACTGTTCCCATATTTCTGGTGACTGAGAAAATCAACTCAGGTTCTCGCGCCCCTTAGGTGGAGTGATCAATCTAAATATTAAATTGTGCTTATAAAAATTAATTTTTAACTTCTCTGCCTATCACGAACCCTCATGCACGCAGCGCGAACGAATAATATAACTGCCCTATAATATATGAACGAAGTGAACTAATGTCTTCTAATAACTAATAACTAATAACGGCTCTTCTCCCAATTTTGACCAAAGAAACACAATTAACTCAACTGTCTTAATAGCCCAGCCTGCGAGGAATTTATTGTCTTTTAATGATTCACTTCCCGCAACAAGTCTCTTGCCCTAAAGAGTGATGATCTTCTTGACACTCATTGCACTTTCCATGTCTCGGGCAACCAGGCCAAGTGCAAGGACAATCTTCATTTACTTCATTATTTGCTTTATTAATAATTTCTAAAAGTTTTCCTTTTAATTCTTCGAAATGTTCTGTGTCATAAAATCCTTCAATCTTTCCCTCAATCGCTCCTTTTTCAAATAAGAGTAGTGATGGTAATTTTGAAATATTATATTTATCAATTAGAGATTTTTCCCGAAGTTCAACTTTTTTATAGATTATTTTTTCTCCAGGAATCAACTTGCTAATAGTATTAGATCTCCGCAGACATTCAATAGAATCATCTTCAAAAAATTCAATTAAGACAGGCATATTAGAAGTATTAATAATATTTTCAACATTTTCTTCCTTAATTAAGGCCTCAACGTCAATTGGTTGTGCACCATATCTATCAACAAATAAATCAGAAATTTTTCGAGGATCTTCATTAAATTCTTTCTTTATTGCCTCATATTCAGTTTTGTTTTTACCAACCCTTATAGCTTCCGAAGGGCAAGCCTCTTCGCATCTCATACAAGAAATACATTTAGAGTTATCAATTGTAATTTTTTTATCATCAGAATTCCAATAAATGGCACCAGTAGGACAAGCTTCTATTCCACTACATTCTTGTGCATTATCACAAATTTTAAAATTAATTAATACTGTCATTTTTATTTATATTTTTTTAAATCTTATTTTTATTGGAATATTCAAACTCCTCTCTCAGTTAGTCTCAAGCTATGCCCCCAGCGGAGCGGATAATTTAACGGCCCCAATAACCGATGCCTACTCTCTGAAATTTATTTCAGGAGTCAAAGGCACGTAGTCCCTTTGCGATAGAAGAGGTACTTGCGAGTTTTACTTCCTCCTATGGGTATACGAAGCGCTACTGCGAAGCAATTTGCCTTTCTGATAACTAAAGACTAACAACTAACAACTAACAACTAACAACTGAAATTTCACAACCGTGAAATTTCCTGCCCACCTTTCCCATCCTTAACCAAAAATCCATCTGCCTGAATCCGGTCCCTCAACTCATCTGATAATTTCCAGTCTTTATCCTCACGAGCTTTTTGCCTTTCATCAAGTAGTGACTGAATTCCATTAGGAATTTCAAGCTTGTCTTCCCTCAATAAATGGAATCCCATAATTTCATCAATTTTCTGGAGTGCTTGGAATCTTCCAGCTCCATCATAATCAACAATCTTCCACAGAACATTGATGCCTCCAGCCGTATTCAAATCCTCATCCATTTCCTTTTTGAATTCTTCAATAAACAATTCATTCAGTTCTCCGTCATCTTCAATCAAAAGCGCCTTTCTTTTCAATCTCTCATACGCAGTCTTGGCCTCATCCAATTTTGCCGTAGAAAAATCAACAGGTTTACGATAGTGAGAATTTAATACAAAATACCTAATTACTTCCCCAGAATAAACCTCTAAAAGTTTCTTAATCGTCGTAAAATTCCCAAGAGACTTTGACATCTTAACCTTTTCAATATTAACCATCCCATTATGCATCCAATAATTACACATCTTTTCCCCATATCCAGCTTCAGATTGAGCAATCTCATCCTCGTGATGCGGAAAGATTAAATCCTGTCCACCACAATGCAAATCAAAAGTCTTTCCAAAAATAGCGTGAGTCATTGCAGAACATTCAATATGCCAACCAGGTCTACCATCCCCAAAAACAGCCGCCCAACTTGGCTCCCCTTCTTTAGAAAATTTCCATAAAACAAAATCCTTAGAATCCCTCTTTCCCTGCCCCTTTGATTCATCCTTCAATTCACGAGCAGACTTTAATTGTGTCAAATCAATCCCAGAAAGCTTACCATAATCTTCAAACTTTGAAACATCATAATAAATTCCGTCCCCTTCAATCGTATAAGCAAACCCCTTGTCAATTAATAGCTGCACTAGCTCAATCATCTGCGAAACATATTCCGTAGCTCTGGGTTGTACATCTGGCTTCGCAATCCCAATAGCTGCATAATCATCCATATGCTCCTTAGCATTCTTCTCAGTTAGCTCAGCAATAGGAATCCCTAACTCATGAGCCTTATTGATAATCTTGTCTTCAATGTCCGTAATATTAGAAACGAACTTTACATCGTATCCTGAAAAAGCAAAATATTTCCTCAAAACATCAAAAGAAATCTGTGCCCTCGCGTGTCCCAAATGCGGAACATCATTAACAGTTGGTCCACATGCATACATGTTTACCTTGCCTTCCTGAATAGGCTTGAATTCCTCCTTTGACTTAGTTAATGTGTTGTAAATTTCAAGTACCATTTTAATTATAATAATTCTAAGAGGTTTGAGTTTAAAAGAATAATTAAATAATAGTTAAGTCAAAAAGGACAGTTTTGTATTCTTCCTCATTATCTAATATTTCAATTTTATATCGAATCGCACAGTCTGTGAAAGTTTTGGGAATATAAAATTTAACTAAAACAGGAGTTTCCATTGAACTATTTGATTCTAGAATAATTCCGTCAATATTTTTGCCTAAAATAATCAGACTGATTGCTTCTTCTGGGGTAATATCGCAATCTAGTTCAGTTTCAAAATGGGAAATGACGTATCTAAAAGTCCTCGGGATATTGCCGGTGTTTCTTATACTTAATGCAATAGAACCATTATTACCTTTCTTTAATTTTAAACCTCCTTCCATTGGGCTTGGCATTATAACAACTTTTTTATCATATGCAAATAGTCTATTAATTTGGGATTGTGTATTTGAGTCAATTTCTATTGGTTTCGTCCCGTGACCCACACCAATAATAATTACTGTAATTACAATTATTATAGCAAGAATAAGTAATTAAATTATTTTAACATCCATAAGGGCAGTACTATATGTTTTTCCATCATCTGATGTTCTAACTTCTATTATATATCGAATCTCACAAAGAGGAACATTCTCAGTAATATCAAATTTAACAAGAATTGGAGTCTCCATTGATTGTCCAGATGGAAGATTTAATCCTTTAGCTGCCTTACCCATCCCTAGGAGGCCATTTGCTTGTTCCGGTGTTAATGAACAATCGTTTCCTGTTTCAATATGAGAAACAGAGTATTCAAAGGTACGATCTGTCGAGTATTTATTCTGAATAGATAATGCAAACCCACCTTCTTCACCTTGTTTGATTACTAATCCACCTTCTAATGGGTTTGGCATAATTGCAATTTTTTTACCTTCATCTGCAAATAATGCATCAATTTGAGAACTTAATTTCACATCAATTTGATTAATAGCATTTGTACCAGAACTAAAAACCTTTTGAACTAAAAAAATACCTAAAATTAAAACACTCATTAGAAGAACTATAGTAACAATAGTTCCAACACTCATCTCCATAGCACCTCTCTTTGATCTCATAATCCTAAATTCCCCACATTGGCCATTAAATATGGCATTACAACCTTAACCAAAACAATCCACCAGATGATAGAAATTCCAACTCCAATAGAATTTAGTAAAATTCCCCTCTTCCCGACGATTGTTTTTTTAATCTTCTGCTGTTGAAGCGCTAGTATTAATCCTACAATAAAAAAGACTAAACTAATTGCTGGGTTTGAGAATACAAGTAAAAAGAATCCTGAAATAGCAAGTGTAAAAGCAACAATCCCCTTAGTCTCTGTAATCTGCTTTTTCTTAATTTTTTTAGTCGGCTTTTCTTTAGATTTTACAGTTGATTTCTTAGATGTTTTCTTTACCACTTCTTTTACCATAAAAAGAATAGTCCTAGTTTATTTATAAAAGTTTTGAGGAAACGAGTTAGGTAATTTTTAACAAACTTTAAAAAAGAGATTTGTCCTAATTATAATATCCGTAAGACACAATAGTGTCTTTTCTTACTTGGGAAGGTAGCTCAGCGGGAGAGCACATGACTGAAGATCATGGGGTCGGGGGTTCGACTCCCCCTCTTCCCATAAACTTTTTTCGTAAAATCGTTTTCCAATCGATTTTACTGTCTGAAAAAATGTTTATTCCATACTCCGCAACGAATGGTGTCTTTTTGTTTGTTTTTCGTAAAATCGTTTTCCAATCGACTTAAACAGCATTGAATTTTTGGCACGGCATATTCCAAAGCGAATGGTTAATACCAATATCTACGAATCGTTTCCCCAGACGGCTTTACGTTAAAAACTTTTCCAAGGGCTTTTAACTGCCTGTAAATTTGTCCACAATCGATTTTACCTGCCTGAAATTTTGCCAAATTCACAACCGAATTGAAACACAACTGATTATAGAATCTGTTTATTCTTCCTATTCTGAACAAAAAAAGATAATCATTAAATTTAGAGGAAATAGATTCGCACTCGCTTATGATTAATAGCGAGGCAATTCAGTTAATCGAAAGGCATACGAGGGTTCTATTTTTGATGAAGAGATTACTCAAACTGGTAATGATTATTTATATTGCTATGTTTATTACATAATGTTTGCCCCTGACGGAGTCGATAATTAAACTTAGCCTTAATTTTTTGCGTAGCGAAGTTATATTTTTGCCCCTATGTACTCAATAGAAACATCATCGCATCTTCCGGGACTCCTAAACTCCCCTAATTAAGACCAATAACAACTATTATATACCTAAATTTCGATAATTTATCGTAAGTTAGGGAGCTAATTTCGGAGCCTAGCATTAAATTGCAAAGAAATATGTATATGATTTCTGGATTCTGAGGAAGGTCCGCACACCCAAAGTCTCCGTTTGGATTCTTTGACAAAACCACTGAGGAAATCTCAGGCGTTGTGAAACGTAGCTCTGATATAGAAACGACACAGCTTAACTCTTAGTAATGAAGCCCTGGGCCGAATGTTTGAAGAGATAAGATATGATGGAACGAGCATCTTGGTTGGTGCAAGGGTAACTCATTGAAGTACGCCCGCTGAGTTAGATATTAGCACATTCAGTCTGCCTCGCAAAGAGAACAGTGAATGACAGAAAGTGGCCTAACCTTAACTTACAATTTCTTTTACTTTTCTAAGCTTCTCTGTGAATCGCTATTTAACCCAAATCGCGAAGCGATGTCCACTTAATTCAACTGCCTTAGCAGAGCAAGTTTGGACTGCGCTTGCGCGTCCAAAACGCCGAGGGTGCGTAAATATTATTATTAATCCAATTGCCCTTATTGCCACTTCTTGCTTCTTCTTTTTCTTTCACCAAAACTTTTATAAACCAATTTTACCCAAAATTAATATCCAATTAACTACATCTTGGATGGTCGACAATTCTTGACCATAATCCAAGCATACTGTAGGAGGATATAACAAAGAAAATGGCAGGATTTGAAGAACAATTAAAAGAAGCTTTACAGGAATTAAGAACTGGAAAGGAAAGAAAGTTTGACCAGACAGCAGACCTAGTAGTAAACTTACAAAAATATTCAGTAAAGAAAAACCCAATCAATTTATTGATTTCAGTCCCACACAAGTCAAAAGACAAAAAAGTTGCAGCTTTCTTAGAAACAGAATCAAATTTAATCGATACAATTACTGTAAACGATTTCAAGCATTACAAAGAGAAATCAAAATTAAAAGCTTTAGTTAAAAAATACGATTTCTTTATTGCTCAAGGTAGTATCATGCCAAAGGTAGCAACTTCTTTTGGTAGAGTTTTAGGTCCATCAGGAAAAATGCCTTCACCTCAATTAGGATTAATCTTAAATGCAGACGAAAAAACAATTAACGACTTAAAAGAAAGAATCAACACTTCTGTAAAAATTAGAGTAAAAGAAACTTCAATCAAAGTTGCAGTAGGAAAACAGTCAATGACAGACGAAGATATTATTGAAAACATTATGTCAATTTACAACGAAATCATAAAAGCTTTACCTAGAGAAAAAGAAAATGTTAAGAACGTTGAGCTAAAATTCACTATGAGTAAACCAGTTAAAATCAAGGTAAGATAAAAATGAAACAAGTTGTAGAAAATATTCCAAAAAGAAAAATTAATGCTGTTACTGAGTTAACAAATTTAATCAAATCAAAAAGAACAATTCTAATCGCAGATGTTTCAGCAATTCCCGGATCTCAATATCAGATAATTGTTAAGAAATTAAGAGGGAAAGCAGTAGTTAAAGTTCCAAAAAGAAATTTACTACTAAGAGCATTAAACGCAGCTGGTAAAAAAGAAGCTGAAGCATTAGCAGAATCAGTTAAGGGCGCTGTGTCAATTATATTCTCAGATTTAGATTCATATGAATTAGCAGCAGAATTATTGAAAATTAAGAGTTCATCTAAAGCAAAGCCAGGGCAAATTGCTCCACGAGATATTACAATTCCAGGCGGTCCAACAGATTTAGTTCCAGGTCCAGCAATTTCAGAATTAGGTGCCTTAGGAATTAAAATCATGATTAAAGCCGGAAAGGTTGAAATCAAAGAAGATAAAATAGTTGCTCAAGAAGGAAAACCAATTTCAGCAGGGGCAGCAGCAATGTTATCTAAATTAAACATCTTGCCATTTACAATTGGCTTTACTCCATTGTCAGCTTACGATTCAAATGATAAAATAATTTATACAGGTATTAAGATTGATGCAGAAGAAGCAATAAACGAGCTTGTGGAAGCATATTCAAAATCTTTAGCTTTCGCAGTTGGAATCGGACATTATGGTTTAGAAACAACACCATTAATGGTACAGAAAGCAGCAGCTTACGAAAGAAAATTAATCAGAGTTATTACAGGCGAACCAGAAGAAGTGGCACCAGTAGCAGAGGCAGTTCCTGCCCAGGAAGAAATTAAAGAAGAAAAGAAAGAAGAGCCAGTTAGTTTTGGCGGATTTTTTTAAAACTCAATATTAAATCACAACGGAGGAAAAAAATGGAATACATATATGCAGCACTTTTATTGCACAAACTTGACAAAGAAGTTACAGAAGCAGCAATTAAGAGCGTTGTTGTAGCTACAGGCGCATCAGTTGATGATTCGAAAGTTAAGTCACTCGTTGCAAGCCTAAAGGATGTGGACATTTCTTCTGAATTAGCAAATGCTAGTTTAGTTTCAGCAGCTCCAGCGAGCAGTACAGCTCCGGCAGCAGCAGAAAAGAAAGAAGAAGCACCTAAGGAAGAAGCCAAGCCAGCTGCAGCAGAAGGATTAGCCTCATTATTTGGTTAAAATCAAATTTGCAAAATTTGACAAACCCAGATATGCTAATTTGCTACTCACCCTTTAGTAAGTTCAACTTACTCCGTTAAAACTTCGATTTTTATTTTAATTTCGCTGAAGTTTTTTCAAATTTTTAAAACAATAATTTTTTTAAATAGATAATATCTTATCTTTATATTACAATAATTCTTTTAAAGAACTAGAGACACTTTATGTCATGAAAGACATTCCTGGTTATCCTAGTTCTGAAGCACAATTATTAGGTGACAATATAGATATGGATTTTAAAGGTGAAAAATTGTTGAACAGAAATTATAATATATATTTAGATAATGTTGGTCAAACCCTCGGTATGGGGTTTAATGAAAGAACAAAGTCTTATATTATCCAACCCATGGGCAATTCAAAAATCACTCACATAAAGCCTGCTGGAAAATTAGAATCATCAATTTCTAATTTTGAAGGTATCTCTGGAGATTGCGTTTCTTTTAATATACAGGGTATGAGATATGATGTTTATATAAAGAGTCAAAAAGAGAATTTGTTTGAATAAATTACTTTATTAATAAATTTCAACACTTGTTTGTGGTTTTCTAAAACAATTACTCCTTCGGACATATTCCTATCCTAAAACGATTACTCTCAGATTTTTCTTTATCTAAATCTGATAGCAAGCCCACCCATTAAATTATCTATAAGGTAGAATAGATATTATCTCTTTTTATGATGCCCTCAACTCAGTAAATCAATCTAAATATTTGCCCCTGACGGAGTTGATAATTCAATGATCCTAATAACTGAACGAAGTGAGGTAATTTTCCATTAAACTTAATTGGTGATTTAATCGATAACTCCTCCAGATTATAGGGAATAGCTCTTGTTCAACTAAATTACAATTGAGTAAATTATCTACAACAATCTATGACCGCAACGCAGTTGATAATATTATGCCTTAATAACTGAGCTTGCGAAGGAGTTTTCCATTAAACTCAATTGGTGATTTAATCGATACCTCCCCAAATTATAAGGAGCAATATTTAGCTGCAATAAGTCTCAATTGTTCAATTATCTCCAACAATCTATGCCCCCATACAAAATTTCGCAAAATCGTTTTCCAATCGATTTTGTTTGTCTGAAATTTTGGCACCCTAAATAAAATATAATCAACTACGGGTATTTTATTTTCCCATATTCAGGATGCGAATGGTAATTCCTCTTACTCCCAAGCGAATGGGTTTAAGCAGCGGAGAATATAACGGCCTTAATAATTTCGCGAAGCGAAGTAATTTCTCCCCAACAATTCTTTTAAACATTCTTCTCCATCCCGCTTCATGAACAAAATAGATTATCTGAAATACGCAGCAATCTCAATCTTATTATTAATCCTAATCTTGCCAGAAGAAGGTACAGCCTGGATATGGTTTTTATCAACCGCAGGGTTCCTATTAACAATCTGGCTCTTCAAAACAAGCGGTTGGTTGAACTTTTGGAAATTCTTCACAATCGCAATGTTCGCATTGACCTTCATAGTAGAGCTAGGAACAAGTTTATTCAAATGGTTTTTATGGCTAGGGATAATATCTTTAGCAATCTGGACCGCAGCCTACTTCTGGCTAAAATGGGAATAGTTCTCGATTTGCAGCACTCATTTTTAACTTCTCTGCCATCATGAATCCAACTCAAATCGCGAAGCGATGATAACTTAATTCAACTGCCTTAGCAGAGCAAGCGCACCCTACCGAAAGGCGGGTGAAGCGCCGCGGGTGCGTAACTATTAGCACTCAACTTCTTTAACATTTTCCCTCACAAATCTTTATAACTCAATTTAATTTTCCTAAACTCATATGGCATGGAATTTATATAATAAAGAGAAGTTTCTAGAACCACTATGTTTCTCCAATGGCAAGAGTCAGGAAGATGTAGTACAAGAAGTTCTTGAAAAAATAGAGGAAGGTAAAAAAATAATTTTTATTCACGGAGTTTGTGGTACTGGTAAATGCCTCAATAAAGATTCTTTAATTTTTTGTAAGCCAAGGGGAGAACTGACCTTTTCATATTATAAAATTTCAGAAATAGTAGGAAAAGAAGGGCTTATAGTATCTCTTGATGGAAAAGGTAACCTGAGGGAATCTAATTTCAAGAATGTTAGAAAGACTGGATTAAAAGATATATACAAACTAAAAACAAGAACAGGTAGAGAAATTTTAGCATCAAAGAATCACCCATTTCTAACAATTACTAAACACGGAACTGAGTGGAAACCTTTAGAAAAGTTAAATAAAGATTCATATATATGTCTTCCAAATAAAATAGATTTGGAATCAACTTTAAAACTACCTGATGAAGAAATAAAAATTATAGCACATCTAATTGCCGAAGGAAAGCTAGGAGGTAAAAATGGCGCTCCAAAATATTATCAATGCAAAAACCAAAACCCATTGATAAGAAAAGATTATATTGATGCATTGAAGAAAAGATTTCCCGACGGTAAAATAAAAGAGACAGGGGATTGTGAGGTTAAAATAAACTTCTACAACATGGATACGACATCTGGAACAACAAATAGGTTAAGATTGTTAGTAAGAAAATATGGCTTGGATGGAAAAAAATCAAATAATAAGTTTATCCCAAAAGAGATATTTGGTTTAAACAAAAAGGGGTTGTCAATATTTTTAAGTAGATTATTCTCGGGGGATGGTTCTATATATGAAAGAACATCAAGCCAGATAGTTATAGAATATGATTCAATCTCAAAAAGATTAGTACAAGATATTTCAATTTTACTTAACCATTTTGGAATTCAGCATACAATATCATCTAAGAAGTTTAAAGAAAATTTGGAATATTCATATAGAATTTCAATATCAGAAAGCAGCAATATTATTAAATTTGTTCAGGAGATAGGGTTTGTCGGAAGAAAGCAGACGCTAGCAGAGAACTTAATAAAAAAATTAGAAAAAAATAAATTTTCAAATACAGATAAGGTCCCGAGAGTAATTAGAGAATACATGAAGTCTTTAGGTTATTCTTATTTAGAATTAGATAGATTTTTGAATTATGATAAAATATCACAAGAGAAAGAAAAAAAGTCATTTAAAGAAATAAGAAAAGATAAATCGATAAATACACCATGTGTATTTAAGCAGGGTGAAATAGATTTTTTGAGAACGCATATAATAGAAGCAAATAAGCAAATAAAAGATGACATTTTATCATTCATTTCAAATAAAGATATATTCTGGGACAAAATAAGGTCAATAGAATTTGAAAAAGAAGACGAAGTCTATGACTTGGAAGTTGAGGGAACCCATAATTTTATTGCTAATGGAATAGTCGTTCATAATTCCGCCATTGCCTTAAACATTGCAAGCAAATTAGGGAAAACTTCTGTAATCGTTCCAGGTAAAAATTTGCAAAATCAATACAAAAGAGATTACGAAGGCGACAAATATCTAAAAAAGAGTGACGGAACAAAATTAAAAATTTCCGTAATAACTGGAAGAAAAAATCATAAATGTAAATTTTTAGAAGAGAACAAAACAGCAATACCTCCCTCTTCTCCAGATGGAAACTTAAATGATATCTTTCAGAAACAAAGAGACTCTTTTGATGATTTAGCCGCAGGAGATATGACTTGTGATAATATATACTTGCCATGTAAAATAGAAATAAAAGAAAAAAATTGGTATAGACTAAAGGAATATCTAAAGCAAAATAATAAAGTTGATCTAAAAGAAATAAATGAAATAAAAGATGTAAAAAGAATGGGTGTTGCAGCAGTTTGTCCTTATTGGAGTCCTGTATTTCCAGACAAATATGATTTGAAGGAATTCGGAAAAAAGAAAAGAACTTATGAGGGATTAGGAAAGACGAGCTATATTCAATACAAAAGAGAAAAAGGTTGCCCCTTCTATGCTCAATTCGATTTCTATATGGATTCTGATGTGGTAGTATTTAATTCTCTAAAATACAAATTAGAAACAGCCCTAAACAGAAAGCCAATGACAGAAGTAGAAGTTGTTGACGAATGTGATGAATTCTTAGACAGCTTGTCAAATCAGAGGAATATAAATATCGAGAAATTGCAAAATGCATTAATTCAGGCTATGGGCTCTGGAGAAGGAGATGAGGATATAATTGACGAGCTATTCGAATTGATTTCATATTTCAAAAAGGATCCAAGGCTAAATAAAATTTCAGATAACAAAGATATTATTCCATTAAAAGCAACAGGAATCTTTGATATCTTAAAATTATTTCTAAAGGAAGAATGGTTGCAAACAGTAGATGGTGAAAGCTATTTAATGGATGTTCTAGAAACAGCAAAAATGTTTAAGGGTTTTATGCAAGAAAGCTTTGTAACTATAACAAAAACAGATAAGCAGACAAACGTCGGAATTGTAACAACCAATCTTGCAAAGAAGTTGGAAGAATTTATCATAAAGAATAAAGTAATGGTATTAATGTCCGGCACTCTTCATTCGGATGATGTTTTAAGAAATATCTTTGGAATCACAGACTTCGTAAAAATAGACGCAGAAACAAAAGACCAAGGGACAATTGAAGTTAAAAGGCTTGGCGTAGAAATAGATTGTAAATACTCAAACTTCTCGGCAGGAAAATTCACAAGAAAAGATTATTTAGAAGCCCTAGAAGAATGTATCACTCAAGCACCAAGGCCAACACTCGTGCACGTAAATGCCTTCCAAGACCTCCCAAGTGAAGAAGAAATCTCCCAATACAGTTTAAGAGAATTAATCTCAAGAGACAAAATAAGAGAAATGCAAATGGCAGACAGTGAAGGGCGATTAATCAAAGAATTCAAAGAAGGTAAAAGAGAGATCCTCTTTTCTACAAGAGATTCAAGAGGTGTAGATTTTCCTGGTAACGAATGCAAGTCAATCGTCTTTACAAAATACCCAAACCCAAACGTTCAAGACGCCTTCTGGAAAATACTAATGAAAACAAAACCCCACGCCTACTGGTCCTTCTACAAAGATAAAGCCCGAAGAGAACTCCTCCAAAAAATCTACCGTGGACTAAGATTCAAAGAAGATCACATATACTTACTAAGCCCCGACTCAAGAGTTTTAGACATAGTAGAAAAAGATAAAGAAAGTTTTAATCAGTAAAGTGAATCGCAAACCGCTGACTGCAAACGGCTAGGATTTTTTGTGGAATGATGTTGACTTCGCAGGGCTCAGTATTGATATGTTATATTATCCGTTCGCGCTGCGTGCAAATATTGTTTAATTTTGACAGAATAATAATTTATAAAAATCAATAAATATTGACAGACAACCTCATGCAGATTTTTTGTCATCTATATTCACAGTCAGAAGAGTAGAGCAAACGACCTCGGCCCCTATAACACTAATTCAACTGTTTCAGAAGATCAAACTCGATTAGGAGAAACTAATCGAAGCGCAGCGGGTGCGTAACGATAATAAATATAATTTCCCCATCTTCTGCCCCTCCCAATTTTGAATTATTTTTTATCAAGATGTTATTAAATGGATTTTAATAAATCGTCTGATTATTAAAATTCATATGTCTTCTTATTGAAACCACATCCCTTTAAACAAATTCTCCAATAAAATATTTTCCAATTATTTTATCTGCCTGAGAATTTCGTTTTCCCATATTCCAAAGCGAATGGAAAACCACTAGGGTGTGGATGCCTTTTTTCGATATTATGGCACCTGAAAGGCGACCGTTTCCGCAAATAGGGGAGTGGATGATTTTGCGTTAAGAAAGTCCCGCGGTTAAGCCACATGCTTTAGCGTGTGGTTACCGAGACTTTTAGCAAAATTTGACTTAATGATATATTGGTGAATAAATGCCTTCTCTCTTTAATTTATTGAAGGAGTAAATCGATAAAGCGATTTACGTTAGTAGAGGTACTGGCTTGCGGAATCAAAATCAAAATTAATTACTTTCTGGTTTGCATTCAAACGGATACTCAACAACAGTCTTTTCACCATCAATAACTGCAGTTCTCTCAATCTTTCCAGACTTCCCAGCCATAGCTCGAATCTTAGAAAAATCCTTTTCTTCAGTTTCTGGGAGAGTTATTTTATCGATAGTAAAAATATGATTAATCTCTGCCAACTTGAAATCTTTCTTTTCAAAAACAAAACTCTCACCAATAGCCGCATCCGTTGTAGTCAATTTGCAAGCATCAGTTTTTGGAGCCTCTTCACCTTTGCCAGGAACACCCATTTTTGGAGCTTTTGGTTTAATCTTTAACTTGTCATCTCCAAATTCAAAAGATAGTGCGAAAATTGCTTTTGGAAATTCATTCAGTAAAGAAATAACCTCATTGCCAGACATCTCATTAGAAAGTAAATATCTTTTAACACCTTGAAATTGTTTCTTTTCATTGAAATCTATTTTTCCAGTTAAATCAGAGGTTGCAATAACAGCACCAGTAACTTTCATCTTATTATCTCCAGCTTTCTTTGCAACAATTCGAACCATCTCGTTAATAAATTCCCCTGTAGAGCCAATAGAATATTTATTTTTAGTCTTTTTAACTTTCAAAACAGCCCTGTTTTTGAATATTCCTTTAGAAAATTTTTGGAATTGTAAGTGTGTTAAGGAGTCTTCTTTTTTGTCAACGATTTTTTTAATGAAGTTCATATTGAAGATAGTATGTTTTGTCTTATAAACTTTTTCTATAAATCTGGTCAGTATTAATGTTTATTCTATTCCTTTTTTCAGCTTCTGGCTTCAAGCTTCCGGCTTTCACTTAAAAGTTGTCATGCAATTTTTTTTAACAAACTTTATTAATAAAATAACTCAAATATATATAGGTGGAACAAATGGACAGAGAGTATATGAGGAAAATTTCTTATCTTGCAATTCTAGGAACATTAATCGTAGCATCGTTCTTGTTGCTTAGACCAATCTTGATGTCTATTATTACTGGTACTATCCTTGCCTCAATATTTATTCCATTATACTTAAAAGTTCTAAAAGTTGTAAAATCAAAAAACCTTGCAACAACAATTATTTCGATAACACTGATAATCCTAATAATAGTTCCTTTGTGGTTTATAACGCCAATTTTACTAAATCAGTCCGTAGAAATCTACACAGCTTCTCAGCATATTGACTTTGTAACGCCACTGAAAACATTATTTCCATCACTCTTTGTAACGGAGCAATTCTCAAATGAAATAGGTGCAACAATCTATACTTTTGTAACAAATATAACAAACGGGATGATGAACATGTTTGCAAAACTCATAATGAACTTCCCAACAATGTTTTTGCAAATGCTTGTAGCTTTCTTTACATTCTTTTTTATAGTTCGTGATCATGAAACTCTAGTTGCTTATATCCAAAGTATTTTGCCATTTCCTAAAAAAGTAGAAGAAAAATTATTTAAGTCATCTAAAGATATTACCTTCTCTGTTCTTTACGGTCAAGTTGTAATCGGTATTTTTCAGGGTTTATTCGGTGGAATCTCATTCTTCTTGTTTGGCGTAGAGAACGCCGTAATGTTAACACTCTTAGCTTGTCTGGCTGGGATTTTCCCAATCATCGGAACATCTATAGTCTGGATCCCTGTCGCAATATATTTATTCATAAGCGGGAATATTGTCGCGGCAATTGGAGTAGCTTCCTTCGGAGTCTTAGCCGCATTCTTCGAAAATGCAATAAAGCCAGCCTTTGTGTCAAAGAGAACAAATGTTCATTCAGCAATAATACTACTTGGAATGATTGGGGGATTGTTACTATTCGGAATCTTAGGTTTCATAATAGGACCTTTGATTCTATCATATTTACTAATTATTTTAGAAATTTTTAGAGATAAAAGAATTCCCGGTTTTTTTATTCAAAATCCAGAGGATGAGATAGATATAAAAATGGGTTATTTCTAAAATAATTACAAGGTGATACTGTGGAATTAAAAATAAAGACTTCTCATTGGTCTGCTGGTCTGCCAGTGGCTATGCTTAATCGTAAAACAGCTGAACAATTAGGGGTTCACTCTGGTGACAGAGTAACGATAAAGACTCTTTCAAAAAATCCAAAACAGATAGCAACTTTGGTAGACACTATTGAATCTGGAATTAGACATGATCACATATCTGTATCATCTGAAATAAAAAAGATACTTTCTTTGCGAGAAAATCAAACAATTGATGTTTCTTTTTCTGTTCCACCAATAAGTGTTTCATATATTAAGAAAAAGTTAATGGGTGAAAAGTTAACAAGTATAGAAATTCGTCAAATAATAGAGGACATAGTATCAAACACCCTATCTGAGCCAGAAGTAGCAGTATTTATTTCTGGGATGTATAAGAATGGAATGGTTTTTGAAGAAACAGTCGCTCTTGTGAATGCAATCCTTTATTCAGGAGAAACCCTTGGACTCAAAAACAAATTCGTTGTTGATAAGCATTGTATTGGAGGAATAGCCGGAAATAGAACGACCCCAATTGTTGTTGCAATTTGTGCAGCAAATGGATTAATTATGCCAAAGACATCTTCCAGAGCTATTACATCTGCTGCTGGAACTGCTGACTGTATAGAGACAATCGCTCCTGTTGAGTTTTCAATGGAGAAATTAAAAAAAATCGTAAAAAAAGCTGGCGCCTGTTTAACTTGGGGTGGAGCCTTGGGAATGGTTCCTGCCGATTCGATAATAATCAAAGTTGAAAAAATGTTAAAGCTCGATCCCGAAGCACAACTGCTAGCCTCAATTATGTCCAAGAAGTTAGCCGCAAGTTCAAAATATATTCTAATAGACATTCCTTATGGCAATGGAGCAAAAGTTACAAAATCAAGAGGCTTAAGACTAAAGAAAAAGTTCGAAAAACTGGGAATGCATTTTAAAGTAAAAGTTAAATGTGTTCTAACTAGAACTGATGAGCCTATTGGAAATGGTGTCGGTCCTGCTCTTGAAATGATTGATGTTATGAAAGTCCTGAATAATAAAAAAGAAAGCCCGAAAGATTTAGAGGATAAATCAGTTTACCTGGCAGGACTGATCCTTGAGATGACCGGAAAAATCAAGAAAGGTAAAGGAGCAAAGCTTGCAAGAGAAACTCTAGCTTCAGGAGCAGCTTGGAAAAAATTCGGAGAAATAATTAAAGCACAAAAAGGTAAGACAAAAGATCCGACTGTCGGAAAATATACTCATGATGTTTGTGCTCCAAAATCAGGGAAAATCAAAACAATCGATAACAAACAAATTAATTATTTAGCTCGTGTCGCAGGTTGTCCACTCGACAAAAAATCCGGGGTTTATTTGCATCACCATGTTAATGATAAAGTGAAGAACTGTGATGTTCTACTAACAATTTACGCCGAATCAAAACCAAGATTAGAAGAAGCCCTAAAATACTACGAATCAACACATCCTATTAAAATTTAAATCAAAGGTTTAAATTTAGCTATAATCCAGAAGCCCGAAGCTTTAGGCCTTTTTATTAAGACTTCAATAATAAATTTTTAACAGCATAAAAAGTGTTTACTATTAATTCTGTTCCTGTCCAGATGGGAAGAGCATATTTCTTTACTTTTTCATTATTAGCGATTTGGTAATCAACCGCCATATATGGTGCAGCGACCTTTCCCATTGCTTTAAATCCTTCTTTTATGACGTCTTTGTTAAATGGAACTTGATTTTTTGCAGATAAAACGCCCCAATAAAGTATATTCGCAGGTGCAAACATTAAAGTCATTCCAAAAGTTTTAGCCCATTTCTTTCCCATTCCAACTTTCTTACATGCATTAAGAACTTTTTCATTTTCAAAAATCTTATCTGTGTATTTTATAATTTGAGGGTGGAGAAATGATTGATATAAACTAGCCCCGGCTGTGAATGCTAAATCTCTAGGTGTTATTTCTTCACCCTGAATAAATTTCTTTGCAATAATATCTCCCCCAACTGTACCAATGGCTGTGCTTGCATAATTTGTCAGTAGGGGAAACTTTTCATAGGTCTTGTTATACTTCTCAGTAAGGTAGACTGCAGCTTTTAGTGGAGCATCTTTTATTGGTTCGATGATTTTGTCTAGTGATTTCATAAAGCAATTAAATCTTCCACATAGTTAAACTATCTAACTGTTAATTTTGTCATATTCAAAAGATTTAAGTAATATATTTTAATATGTATTATTATGAAAGAAATTATCAAATTAGATGAAAAAGATAAAAAGATTATAAAAGAGTTAGAAATAAATGCAAGGCAATCTGATTCTCAGATTGCAAAGAAGGTTGGTCTGAGTAAGCAAGTCGTTAACTATAGAATTCAAAATCTCTTGAAGAGAGGAATAATTAAAGAATTTTATACAGCAGTAAATACTGGGAAGTTTGGGATTGATTCCTATTATTTATTTTTACAATTAAAAAATATTTCAGGGAAACAAGAAAGAGAGCTTGTTGAAAAAATAAATTCATTGGATTATATAGGATGGTCAGTTGATGGAATTGGAAGGTGGGATGCTATAATTTTAATTTATGCAGCATCTGCAGCTGAATTTAATCATAGACTAGAAGAGATTAGTTCGATATGTGGGAATTATCTTCATGAATATTCATTTACAACATTAATTAATGCCGAATATTTAGGATATGGAGTGATTGAAAAATCAAATAGTACTCATTTTAAGCACACTGAAAAAACAAGCCCATTGGAAATAGAAGAGTTGGATAAAAAACTTCTATTGATAATGTCACAAAACGCTAGAATTCCTCTTGTTGATATAGCTCAAAAATTGAACACGTCGGTACAGGTTGTAAACTATAGATTAAAACGATTGATTAAGAAAGATATTATTGAAGGGTTTAAGCCCAGGATAGATATTCACAAAATTGGATTTCAATGGCATCTGATTCTTATGCAGTTTAAAGGTTTGGATGATAATAATAAAAAAAGAATTTTCAGTTTTTGTGAGAATCATAAAAATATCTATTATGTTTCCAGTATAATAGGGAGATATAATTTAATGATGGACATTCATGTTGAAACAATTGAAGAGTTTAGAGAAACTATATTTGAATTAAAAGAAACTTTTCCAGATTTAATTAAAACAATCGAATTGTTCAATGTATTTGAAGAACATAAAATTAATTATTTCCCCGTTAATTTGCAGTAGTTTTTCTATGTCTTCTTTTTTATCCATTATTATCCTTTCCTTATCTTGCACTTCTCTCTCTTCCCCCCCCCCTGCCTTAAAGTCTCAAACATCTATCTCCCAGCAAAAAATTATTCCCTCCTGAATAAATTTTTAAACCCTGCCATCTTTCGCTACATATGAGAAGACTGGAATACAAACAGCAGTTGGTAGATTACTTCGTAAGGAACCTTACATCTTCTAAGAGATACGACGCAGACACTCTGAAATTCGCATTATATAATCAAGGTTACTCAAGAGTTGCAGTATCTCAAGCTTACGACTCAGCCGTTAAACAATTAGCCGAAAAAGCCCCACCAATAGAAAAACCAGTAATCCGTCATGAAGTTTATGACATGCAAGACAACCCAATACATATAGAGCCAATGACTCGTTGGGAAAAATTCAAGCACAAGTTAAAGGGAAACAAGATTTAATATTAATTCCAATTATTCTAAAGAATATTATTATGTGGCGTTCTAATAAATAACTTTTTAAACAAAAATAATTTTTCATTGTTACTGCCTCTATCGCTTTGAGGATAGGCGTTGTGATGCCTCTATAAATTCTATTATTTTTTACTTCCTCTTTCAAAAATATTTCCAGGAGAAGTAATCCCCATATGTGAGATGTTCGGATACTTTTTTATTATCTTTATTCCTTTCTTGACATAATCATCAAAATCTTTTCTTTTTAGAAAAACATTCTTCATTTTTAGCTGAATTTTTACCAAATGCGGATAATTGTGATTCGTATTATATTCTGTATTCCACGGCCACCACTTTTTCACATCTTCTGTGAGAGATGTTAATGACCATGCGGCAATCTCTGCAAGAGCCCAAAGTTGTCCACTTGTTAATTTTTCCTGAGAATAATGATTATGATAAATTTCATAATAATGTATCAATATTAATTCATGGGCAGTAATTTTTCTCATAAAATAAGGGTTTTCTTTCCAGTGCCTTGCAATAAGATTTGTTTTTCCATCAGGAGCAAATCCAGCAGTACCTGCAGAAATAAAACAATTATATTTAGGATAAACCCACTTATGCCCTGTTTCTTTTTCTATATATTTTGAAAATTGATTATTTATCTTATCCCAAGAATCTTGATATAAATCTTTTGTTAATTCAAAAAACTTAAGAGAAGTCTTATATTGGTTTTCTGTATAAGATTCTGGTATGCCCATTATTTCAGAAATTTTTATGTCTTCTTTCTTGTAAACAATAAAATTGAGCTTCATATTAATCCTAAGATTCTTTCTCTTATATTATTTGCCATATACAACATATATTCTCTATTTCAATCTCCCACGAATAAATAACTTTTTAAACAAAAATAATCTTTCATTGACATGCCTCCATCGCTTAGTGGTATAGCACCGGACTTGAGATCCGGGCCCTTTGGGCTCCCAGGTTCGATTCCTGGTGGGGGCGCTAAACGAGGATTGTGTTTCGACGCAATCCTCATTTA
>JAQICZ010000003.1 GCA_027858295.1 Nanobdellota archaeon
CCGTTCCCCCGGCCATCCACCCTGAGGTAAGTTGAGTTAACAGGTACTCAGTCAAAAGTTTATTTATTTATTGAATATTATTCTCTTTTAATCTAATTAATATTTGCACGCAGCGCGAATGGATAATTTAATTATTAATTGGCTTTTTTTGTTTTATACAAAAAGAACGGGAGTCAAGACAAGTTGAATTAATTGGTTTTGAAGTACAACAATGATTAAAAAGATTAATGGATAATTTATTTTATGAAATCAATAGATTCTGACATTCCTTTTGTTTCTCAGATGTTTCATTCTAAATTTAGGGAGGTTGGAGATAAAATAAATGTTGAATATTTGTTGCCGTGTAAGAAGGATGAATTTGAAGTGCAGAAGTTGAAGGAATTTATGGTGGAGTTGTGGAAAGGGATGATAAAAAATATATGCTTATAGGTGAAGAAGAAGGGTTTGGTGCAATGTCTGTTGATCTGTATTCTGTTATTGAAACTTCTGATGGACCTGAATATCAATTTTTGACTAAAGAATACAGAGGACTTTCTGGACAAATGTTTTCTAGCAAATTCAAATCAACTAGGGTTGATGATTGGAAGTCTTTTTTTGGAAATATGTCTGAAGAAGATTTTTTTAAGAATTAGATTTGAGTAGTTCTTTATAGTCTATTCATGAATTATCTGCTAGTCTTCTGAGGGAGATGTTTGAGCAGATATTGATTTGATTATTTTTTTAACCATTTTCTTTTCTTTTTCTTTTTTACGTTTAATGAATTTATTTTTTGTTTAAATAGGTATTGTGCAATTAGTGCGGGAACATTCACATCACAGATATCTTTTAAATTCCAAACTGAAGGGCTGAGGTTGACTTCTATTACTGAAGGTTTGTTACCATTTAGGATGTCAACTCCACAGATGTCTACGCCAATGATTTCTGCTGAACGGATTGCTAATTCTCTTTCGGTTTCTGTTAATTGATGTCTTTCTCTTGTTCCTCCCGAATGTATGTTTGCCCGAATTTCTCCTTCTTTTGCTACTCTTTTGTAGGCTGCCAATGTTTTCCCCCTTGTAACAATTACCCAAATGTCTGAGGTGTTTTTTTGTCTCTATGAATTCTTGAATTAAATATGCTTTTTGAAAGCTTTCTAGTAAATCTAAAATTGTTAATGCTGATTTTTTTGATTCTGCAATAATTACTCCTTTTCCATGTGTTCCTTCTGATAGTTTCATTATAAGTGGATATTCAACATTTTCAAGTACTTTTTTTGCAACATTTGTTGTTGCTGCATAATGTGTTTTTTTGAATAGAGACTCCTTCTTTTTGAAGTTATAGGAGTGTAAAAAATTTGTCATGACCAATTGTGTATGCTTCGGCGTTTGTTGGCATGTAGCATTTTTTGTGGAGTGCACGAGTAATGGATCTTGCAATTAATGAATATTTGTAGTTTCCTCTTATGTAGAGGACGTCGTAATCTGGTAAAGATTCGCCGTTATATAATATGTTAAGGCATCCATTTACCTGGATTTCAAAATTTTTAATATCTAGTAAGTCAACTTGTTCAAGGTGTTTTTTACAGGCTTTTGCTATAGCTATAACACTTTTTCCACCGAGACTAATAATTCCAATTTTCAAACTCATTTTGATACGTCCACTAAGAAGTTTTTTTCAAGATATCTCTTCCTATTAGCATTTTATATTTTAGATGAATTCTCTCGGCAATCTAAAAGGTGACAGGTAGTATTATTCCTTTAATCTCAATTGTGGATTTTACAATTGGTCTACGTTCTATTCCGTTTTCTGACTTTATTTTTTTTGTGCCACAGATGTGTTCTGTGAGTCCCAATTCTGTCGCTAAGTCGAGGGAGATTGAGCTTTTATCGGATCCAGTATCAATTTTGGCAGATTTTTTTTAATTGTTCAAAATAATAGTTTCAATGTGTCAAAGAATTATCTTTTCCATAAGTCGAGTTGATAAAATTACAATATAAAGGTTTCTTAGATTTTTTTTGGTGGGAAAGGTTTTTAAGGTTTTTTTTTGGGATGTTTGTTTAGTGATTGTATCTTGAAAGTTATTTAATCTTGGAATTTTAAGGTAGGGTTTCTATTGTGTGTTTGAGGATTTGAGTATAGTTTCTTAGCTTTTTTATTTTGTATTCCTTGGGAGTGGATTTCTTAGATTATTGTTATTGAGATAATTATTATAATAATTTTTCAATTTTTGCAAACTCATCTTCGTTTCTAGTAAATGTAGTTAGGTTTTCACCAAAAGAAGGATTAGGTGGGTTTATGCCAAATTCATTTCTTACTTTGTTTGGGATTATTTGTTTATTCATTCCTCTTTTGGGGTCGTAGATGATGGTTGAGCTTTCTGTTTTGGTTGATGGAATTAGGAATTTGTCAAGTGTTGTGTTTAGGTGATTAAATGCTTTATTTCTTTTATAATAAATAAACATAGGAATTACAAAATAACTTTTTTCTTTGAAGCTTTCCAATACCTCTTCTTTTGTAAATTGAATTTCTGTATTCTGAGATTTCCTATTTTCTTCTAATATATTTTGATTTTTTGCTTTTTGTTTTTCTTTTCTAATTTTTTTTGTAAGATTTCTGTACAAGGAAAAGTCTTTATTGTATGAATCAACTTCTTCTTTAAGATGTTCAATAGCTTCTTTTGTTTCTTGGCTTTGTTCTTGATTTTCTAAATATTTTAGATGTTCTTTAATGTCTTCAACTTTCCATTTGCCATGTTTTAATTCCGATTTTAGATTGTAAATACTTTCTGTGATGTAATTTGTTATTGTTTTTTTATGTTTTTCTAAATTGGTTTCATGCCTTTCTAAAAAGTCTGTAAAGAAGGTAGACCCTTCCATGAATAAGTCTATCCAATTTTCGCTAATTGAAATATTTTTTATTAATGATGGATAATCATAATCTTTTTCAAGCTCTACTTTTTCTGGACCAATATATTTTACCACATCTTCAAGGATTCTTCTCCTAGTCTCAGCAATTTGATTTTCTTCTATATCTTTTTCGGAAAATTGTTTGTAATGAGATAATAATATTTCTTTAAGACCAGAATTCCAATTATTAGCATTTTCTAAATTTTCTTCTTCTATATAATATGTTCTAAATATTTGGTTTATATAGTCTCTAAAAGAATCTTCTGAAGTTATTGGTATATTATTAAATTCTATGATTTTATTCAAGCCATCAGGAATTTCTAATGAATTATAAGAATCATTTATTTTTTTTAATGTTTTGAAATTTTCTTCTGTTGGTCTAGTTGACAAATACCATTCTAAATCAAATGTTTTTATCTCTGTTTGATTAAAATCTACAATAAAAGAGGCTTTATCTTTGCAAAATTCAGAATAATCTCCCAATAATTTTTCAAGTGAATTCATTTGTGAATTTATGAACATAAAATTAGTACCAATATTAAAATTATGAAAACTTTCAACATCTAGAAGTTTTTCTTCTGGATTGTTGTCTCCAACCCTTGCAGGATGGTCTAGATATACTTTTTTTGAAGCTTCAATGTTTTCTAAAAATTCTATTCTTGGAATTTCAATGTTTTGAGTTTCTTTATTTGAATCAGAAATATTATTACCTTTTAGGTATCCATCTTTAATTGTTAATGGAATCATTAAATCATAATATAATTCTAAAGAATGAATAGCGTTTAGTATTTGTCCTTTTGTTTTAGGTCTTTCCATATATATAGTGTTATTTTCTAAGTCAAATTTCACATTGAGTTTTTCTTCATTTGAGGAGTGATAATTGAATTTTTGGCCAATGGATTCCATTTCTTTCAGCTTATATCTGTAATCTATTATTTCAAAAGATTCGTTTAGAAAATTATTAATATAACCAGGGTTTGTTTTGTTTTTTGAGAAAGAGTTGATTTTATTAGACTTCGCCAGAAAAATTTTATCTTCAAGGGTGCTTTTTCTTTTCTCAATATCATTTGAAGTTATTCCCAATTCAGATTTGTAATTTTCTAGTTCTTTTTCTGGATTTTCCTTTAGAAAATTAAGGTATTCTTTGTAATTGTTGCGGTGTTCTGATTCTGTTATCATTGTTCTTAGGACACCTCTACTAATTCAAGAAAATTGTTTCTTTTAAGGTTTTTTAATCAAATCGATTTTCCCCAAACCTTTAAAACTCAGATTTTTCTAGGTAAGGTATGGCATTACAAAAATTAACTAGGTCTGAACTTGAGGCTTTTTTGAAGGAAATGGGTAAGCATAGAGGGCGTGCCACTGAATTGATAACTGTTTATATTCCGTCAGGTTATGATATTAATGTTGTTAGTCGTCAACTTGAAGGTGAAAAGTCTACTGCTAAGAATATTAAATCTACTGCGACTCGTAAGAATGTTACGGAATCGCTTGAAAAGATTGTTAGAGTTTTAAAAGAATATCAAGTGACTCCTCCTAAGGGTGTTGCAATTTTTGCTGGTAATGTTAGTCCGGTTGAAGGTCAAACAGATATTCAAAGTTGGGAGATTGAACCACCTGAAGAAGTTAGAATTAGACTTTATCGGTGCGACAAGGAATTTGTTTTAGAACCGTTAGAGTCAATGGTTGAGATTAGTGAAATTTATGCTTTGATTGTCATGGATCGAAAGGAAGCTACTATTGGTCAGCTTGTTGGGAAAAGAATTGAAATGCTTCAGAATATGACGTCGGGAATTCCAGGAAAGGTTAAGGCTGGTGGACAATCAGCTCAGAGATTTCATAGAATTACAGAGGGGTTGACTAAAGATTTTTATAAGAGAATTGCAGAAGAAACGAAAAAATGTTTTTATGAGAATACCAAATTGAAAGGGATTATTATTGGTGGGCCAATCCCAACTAAGGATGAATTTGTTGATGGTGAATATTTGCCGACTCAACTTCAAGATAAGGTCATTGGAGTTAAAGATCAGGGTGACACTAGTGAAACTGGCTTGAAGGAATTGGTTGGCTTGTCTGAAGACCTTCTAGCTAATCAAGAAATTATTCGTGAGAGAAAGATTTTAGAGAACTTTTTTGATAATTTGGGCTCAAAGCCAGAGACTACACCTTATCATTTTGAGGATGTTATGAAAGCTCTTAAATTTGGTGCAGTTGATATATTGATTCTTTCAAAGAAATATGATATTCTTAAGGGTAATGAACTGAAGGAGATTGCTGAACAAATGGGGACTACTATTGAAGTTGTTTCAACTGAGACAACTGAGGGTGATCAGTTTTGGAAGTTGGGTGGGCTTGGCGCTATCCAGCGATTTAAAATTTAATTTTAATTTTTCTTTGACTTATACGTCGTTATTTGCTTTCTCGTGTAGCTGACTACACAACGAAAGTAAATGCCTAATCTAAGCCTAAAGAAAAGTTAAAATTGTGGGTGAAGGAGACGGTAATTGAAAGGTGCGGTTTGCAGTGAACGGTTCGCGGTTGGCATTTTCTAAAACCGAATTCCTAAAGAAATAGAATTGTTATTCATTGGGACTATGTCTGTTTCATTTTGAGTTTCTAATAATGAGGTTTGGGCTTCAATAAATAATTTTGATTTTTCTGTCAGCTTTGTTTCTATGCCGGCTCGTAGGGAGGCGCCTTTGCAGTTGTAATCGTAGGTCATCTTTTCTTCTCCGACTGTGAAGTCGTAAAATGCTTTTTTGAAGTCGATATCTATTCCTAGGTATGGATTTATCTTTTTGTCTGGTCGGAGTTGAACGTCTACTCCTGCACTGATACCGTATACATTTGTTGTCGGTTTCATTCCTCCAACTGGACTTTCTTTATGAAATTTTTCTAAAGTTATTTTTGGTCTAATATTGTTGTAGCTTTTTTCAAGAGAATATTTCGCGCCGTACATATTTCCCCAAGTGGATTTTAGTGGATCTATTGTATATGTTTTTGCTGAAGCCGAGAGTGCGTGAGAGAATTCTTTAGCTTTTGTTTTTAGAGGGAGAAGTGTGGAAGATATAATTGCTCCTGTCATCACTATTTTTTTTAGTTTGTTCATAAAAGTTCTTTTCGTGTGAAATCTTTATAAGATGTTATTATATAAATTGCAAAGAATAAAGAAATTTTATCCATGGTCGGCAATATTGTTTATATTACCATATGTTATGAAACCAATTTGGAAATGTCCCAGAGTTATTGCAGTGATAGACTTTATGAATTGATTGGTCTAATTTAGTTTGATAACTTAAGTTGTTTTTGAATAGGAGAATTTTGTTGTCTTTTAATAATGCTAAATTTGGTGCCTTGAAGATTGTTGGTTTATATCCAAAGCAATCTTTGAATATTTTTGCTCCTTCATCTATATGGGCTTGTTCTTTTGGGTCTGAGAATTCATGGTAGTAATGAAGAAGTCCATGTAGTCCTAATGTTTTGTTTAAGTTTAGTATTTCTTTGCACCATGTTTGGTTTTCTGATATTGGGATTCCTTGAAATTTTGGGATTACCCATAGGATGTCTGATTTGTCGATGTATTTTTGTTCACAGGGGATTCCGGGAGTGATGTCGTCGATTTCTCTTGGTGTTGTTAGTCTGGAGGTGAATACGATTATGGCTACTGCTAAAAGTATAGATAGAGTGATTTTTGTTAATTTTTCCATGTTGTTATATTGTTAAGATTGGTTAAAAAAGTTGGTGTGAGCTAACTCAATTTTTTTAAACTAGCTTTTCTTAATTTTCTTATGGAGATTAGTGGTAAAACTTTAGAGGATATAGATTGGTCACGTGAAAATGAAAATATTCGTTTGGTTGAAGCGGTATTGTTTGTTGCCGGGAGGTTCTTATCTATGGCTGATTTGATTACTTATTCTGGTTTGAATTCTCTGGTTATTCTTGAAGTGTTGAAGAAGTTGAAAGAGAAATATAATAAAGAAGATTCAGCGATTGAGCTTGTCGAGAGAGATAAGGTTTGGAAGATGGATGTGAAGGCTGAGTATAGTAATATTGTAAATAAACTTGCCACTGGGTCTGTTGAGTTTACTAAGGCGGAGCAACAGACTTTGGGTATTATTGCGTATAAGCAACCGATAAAACAATCAGTAATTATTAAGATTAGAGGGAACAAGGCTTATGATCATGTGCATAAGTTTTTGCAGCTGGGGTTGATTAAGTCTAAGAAGGATGGGCATACAAATATTTTGGGCTTGACGGATGAGTTTTATGATTATTTTAATATTTCTGGAACTGGGGATAGCCCACTGAAAGAGACTCCTTTTTCTGATGATTTGGAGTAAATGGATATTTTTGGGTAATTATATTTATTTTGTATTAATTTGTTGTTAGATTTAATCATTGCAAAATCAGAGATTTTGTTATTCTCACATGTCTTCAAATTGAAGCCACATCCCTTTAGGGTGTGGATGCCTTCCTTCGATTCTATGGCACCCGAAGGGCGACCGTTTCCGCAAAGAGAGGGAGTGGATGATTTTTGCGTCTCGA
>JAQICZ010000012.1 GCA_027858295.1 Nanobdellota archaeon
TTTTTCTCCCCTCCTTAAAGAATTAATTTTAATTTAAAACTTTAATAACTTCTTCTTTTTTAGTTAATTCTGAAAAGGTAAATTCTTCATTAACTAAAATTGATGGATAAGTTGTTATATTATATTCTTTTAAGAGAATGGATAGTGAATCTAATGAAGTGTCTGCAGCAATTGGAATCAATACCACATCAAATTGTTTTTCGAACTTGATTTCATATAATACTTTAGACCAAACATTTTGTTCTGCTTTCTTTGTAAGATCTGTTTCGTTATAGTTATAAAAATAAACAATTGTATTGAAATCATTTCCACACTTTTGTTTAATCTTGATTGAATTAATCCATAAATAGGACCTTAAAGCATCGTATTTTCGATGTAAAGCTTCTAAATTCTTAGTCATTCTTCCACTATTTTCATAGTCTTCTAGTATGATTGCTTGATTGTAAACCTCATCTAGTAACTTAGAGTTTGATTGTTGTAAGCTCTCACAGCTAACGTTTAGAGAATCTACTAGGTTATCCTGAGCCATAATATCTAGTAATAGAACTTCTGAATCAACAAAATATTCATTCATTTGAGTTAGTCTGTTTTCTTCTAAAATAACGCCGGAATACATTCCAATTAGAAATACAACTATTGTTAATGCCAACGCTTGTAAAAATACTGGATATTTCATTTGAACCACCGAATGTCTCCACGAGCAAATTTATACCCTGATGTAATAAGTATTACTGGATACATCAATAAGTAAAAAAACTCATAGACAATAAAGGTTAATACGGTTGGCCTTTTATATTCTTTTCGTTCCTTTATACTAAATAATGCAATCATGGAATAAGCAACACTTACAATAAGAAGAACCATCCCAATATAGGCTAGAATACTTGGATTTATTTTAAAATCATTAAGAGTTATTATTGCAACATTTGCTTCAACTGAATTAATAGTAAGGAGGATTCTCGTCAGTAAAGTAGAGAATATTCTAAAGAGTAAAATCCCAAGGCCGATAACTCCGAATAACCAACTGAATGCAAAGAAGGGCAAAACAAAAGCACCAAGCATTCCCTGTCTTCCCCAGGCTTTTTTGTATTTGAAGATGCATTGGATTCCTCCTAGGTTCCATCTAATTCTTTGTTGAAACCATGCTCTGAAAGTTTCGGGGGATTCTGCGTATACCTTTGATGGTACGCTCATTTTCACATCATAGCCCAAAGACAAGAGTCTCCAAGTAATTTCTATGTCTTCTGTAATGTTTTTATCATCAAATCCTTTTATCTCGTCAAATACGGTTTTTCTGTACATGGCGAGTGGGCCAGGTGTTACATAAATTGAACCAACAAATTCTAATAATTTTCTTGTGAATTTAATTATTATATATTCGACTGCTTGAAGCATAAGTAGGGTATTTGTTCTGTTCTTAACTAAGACATTAGCTGTAACAGCAGCTACATTTGGTTTGTCAAAAAATCCCAACCCTTTTGCAATTGAGCCTTCTTCTGGGAAGCTATCAGCATCTCCGAAGATTATGATTTCAGAATCAACAAAATTAGCACCGTAATTTTTAGATCCTGCTGCACAACCAGTATTTTTTGGTGTTTGTACAGCAAGTACTAGTCCTGGATATTTTTTTTCATATTCTTTTGCAATTTTGAAGGAATCATCTGGTGAGCAGTCATCAACTACAACAATTTTCTCAATGTATTTGTATCCGTTATTGATAAATTTTTCAATAACTGGTCCAACAGTGTTTCCTTCTTTATAACAAGGAATAACTATACTTACTCCATAGTTTCTCTTAGCTTTTGGAGTCCACATTATCTTTTTTTTATTTTGGATATATATTAAGAAGAATAAGAACATAAAATAAAAACCAATGAAGGAATATGTGAGAAATATTTTTGTTAGAAAATCCATTTTAGTTATTGTCTTGCCCCGTGAATTTACTACCAAAATTCACTTTAAAAAGATTGCTGGGATGTTGTTTTTGGAAAGTTTTTTTAACTAAATAGCCTATATTCTATTATGAAGGGGTACAGAAATTCTAGTATTAGAGAACAGGAGGGTATTTATTATCTTAGAATAAAAGAAGATAATTACTATGATGTAGGTCATACCTATGGTAAAATGCTTGTAAATGTTGAACATCCGGTGTTAAATTTTCTTAGGAATTGGTTTGTTGTTTATATTTTGTCTATTCTAATGAAGCTTTTTAGTAAAAGAATTAATGAAATAAATATACCAAAGGATTATTTAAATGAAATCAGAGGATATGCAGACGCCACAGAAATTTCGTATGATATATTGATGTTTTTGAACTTTTATTTTGATGTTTCAGGGAAATCTGGACTTTCAGGCTCTACATTTACTTTTTTTAACGATAAGGGGCTATTCGTTGGCAATAATACAGATGTTAAGTCCTTAATAATGAGGATTCTTCTAAGGCATACAAAGAGTATTGTTGTTGAAATGAACATATTGGGCCGAAATAAATTTACATATGTTTCGTTTCCATTTTTTGTTGGAGTGGTTAATGGTTTTAATGAGAATATTATATTGAGTAGCCATAAGATTTTAAGGAAGGATAATAAATTTGTTAATGGTCGGTTGGGAATTTTTATTTTATCCAGATATCTTTTGGAAAATTCTAAAGATATTTCTGAAATTAGAAATATTATTCCTAAAAACTTGCCAGGCAAGTCTATGAATTTAATGGTCACTGATATCGGGCGAAAGAAAAGTTCTGTTTTTGAAATTAGTTCAGGTGGTGTGAATGAGCTCACAATAAAAGGACAATGGATGGGGTGTACAAATCATATAAAAAGTGAAAAAATGAGAGATTTATATGCAGGTCTGCCTGAAGCTAGTGAAGTTGTTTTAAAGAGTTTGGAAACATTATTATCTGAGGTTGAAGAGATGACTGTTGATAAATCAGTGTCAATTTTGCAAAATAAGGGTAGTGGTCTAAAAGGAAGATTTGGTAATTCTTCAGTCGCTAATAATGCAACATGTCAGAGTTTTGTTTTTGATTTCGAAAACATGGAGATGCATATTTCGAATTCTAATAAAAGGCCTGTTTCCTTAAACGGGAAATTTGTAAAAATCTCATTCTGACTTTATGTATTTAGAAGCTGATGGGTATTCTTCTTTTATTTCGTCTTTGAATAGCTTCATTTGCTGTTCTCTGTATTTCTCTGGGAGTTTGTTTCCGAAGGCTTTACAATAGGTTTTATATTCACACCAGTTACAAAGGATTGTTTTTTGTGTTGGGAATATTTTTGCGTGTTCTACTGTCTCAATTAATTCCATTATTTCTTTTTTTAATTCATCTAATTGCTCGTTTGTTCTTTTTGAGAAAATTTGTTTGTTATGATTCAGATAATGCCAAGTTAAGAGTACTGGTTTGTCTTTTCCGTATTTTTCTTTTATTGCTATACTATATAGGGCCAATTGTCTATCTTTGTCAAATTTTTCTTGACTAGGAAGAGAATTGGCTGTTTTATAATCGTGAATTTCATATTCTCCTGTTTCTTTGTTATGAACTAATCTATCTATATATCCAATTAATTTGTGTGGGTAATCTCTTGCTAAGTCAACCCAGACTTTTTCTTCCATTGAGATTGTTCCATCTTTGAAAGGTTGGTGTTTTATGTAATAATCTATTAAGAATTGGACTCCTTTGGTCTTGTAGTCTTCTGCTGTTACGTTTGTTTTTACAATTAGAATGTTTTCTACCCAGCCTTCTTGCCAGGTTAAAACGTATTTTTCTAAAACATCATCTAAGGTTGGTAGATTTCCTTTTTGAACTTCAGTATAAAGCCATTCTAGTGAATCATGGACACAAGTTCCGAGATGTGCTTCAATGGATTTTTCTACGGGGGATGGGACTTTGTCAATGTATTTTAATTTATACTTGTATCGACATTGTTCGAATGATGCTAGTTTGGAATGTGAATATACTGTCATTTTTTAGTTCTTTAGTAATTAGTTTAATTGTTAATAAAAATAAGAAAGTGGTTATAAAACTTTAGACCATTTTCACTTAATTCTGTTGTAATTTCGTAGAGATAACATTGTGGAAGGTTTTATATATAGTTTTTATTTGGTTATTGAATGAATTGTGATTTAAAATATCCTGAAGAGCTTGTAAATAAGTATGGCGCAAAAGCAGGAATTAATATGTATATTAAATCTGAATTACCCAAAATTCCTCAAGCGAAGAATATTGTTAAAACTCCCAGGGAATCAATTGACGATGCCTTAGAAAGGGCAGAAAGAGAAGGTGTTGGATGGCCCAGGCTTTTTAGATCAAGTGCTAAAGCAGAACTGTGGGGGTATGAAGGTAAATTTTCAACTAAGGAAGTGGAAAGTTTTGAAGAATTTGAAAAGAAAATGCAAGGTCGTGTGATGTATGGTGGAGTTAGCAATAGGGATGCATACAATAGAGATTTAAGAGAATTGATTGGATCAATAGAATCTTCTTCTTCTGACTTGAAGGAAGACAATCCTAAGCTTCATGGTAGTTTACCAGATAAAATTCCAGTTATTTTTGCAGAAAAATCGGATTCTTCAATTGTTGGAACATATATTAAACATCCTAATAAAGATGATTTTTATCATATAACAATAACAAATTCTTCTTCTCTTGTTCCTCAGTTTAGGAATATTATTGATCCGGAAAGGTCAATGTATATTTCAAATAAAGGTAAAGTTAATAGGCTTACTGTTCCTCAAATATTTGGTTCAGAAAAATATCATTCTCCGAATAATTTAGATTTTAATTTAAAGAAGGAATTAGAAAAAGTTGTTTCATGGCATGATAAATTTGTTTCTCTACCTGAGTTAGATGAAAATTGGGCTTGGCAAGTTGAGTTTGGATTGGACCCTATTATGCTTTATCAGTTTAGACCATTTAAGATAAAAGAGAAAGCTGATTTTATTATTGATTCTCCAAATGTTGATAAACCAAATATCTATATGATAGGAATAACTCCTAAAGAAGGAATTAATGTTCAGGTGGAAAAAGATATTTTTAATAATGAAAATTTATCAGAAGACCCTTTGTTGTTTTATAATAAGATGAGATTACTTAAAAATTTGTCTGGAGGAGAAAATATTAAAGTTAATTTCTTAGAAGAATCCTTGAATTTTTTAATGCATGATGAGGTTGCTGCCATGAGGAGAGCAGAATTAACAGTTTTAGATGCTGGGAATATTGAGAGTTGGATCTCTGGTGGAAAGAATGATTTGTTAAGTCAAGGAAATTGGGTAAATATAAAAGCAGATGGAGAGAATCTTCAAATTACACCAATGAACAAAGGTTCTTTTCCTAATCTTGAATAGATAATTATTTAATTCTGCTAAATTTTATATTATTACCCCCTTAAATACATAAAAATACCTTCGCTACGCTCAGAATTAAGGCAGTTGAATTATCTACTCCGTCAGGGGCAAATATTATATTGAGAACAGGGGAATTATTAGTTTTTCAGCTATAAAAATCTACTAATATAATTTTGTAAAGGCAATTGTACAGGATAGATTTGTTATTTTGTTATCATAGAATAAAGAAATAAGTTTAACCTTTATTTCTTATGAAATTTAGAGATAATTGTATTTTTTGTTCAAAATGGGGAGAAGATGGAGAAATTTATTTTGTTATTTCTCCGAAGCCGATTAGTCTCCAATGGCCGCCAACGTTTCTTGCAATTCCTACATTGTCTCCTTCTAGAGCTACAATTGGGATGTTTAGGTTCATTTCAACTTCATCGCCTGAAATCTTTTCAACAGTTCCAACTGTAATTGTTGTATTTACTGAAAGCATTAACATTTCTGTTGTTTTTAATTCTTCTACTTGTTTTTTTGTTTCTTCGCCTAGAACTTCTTTGAATAGTTCTGTTTTGATTTTTGTCTTATATGTAATATCTGGCAAGACTCCTTCTATTGAACATACTGAGCCTGTTAATGAATCTGTTCTTGTCATAAAGGGATCTAGTTCTGTTTCAATTGAAATACTTGCTCCAGGCAATACTTCATCTACTGAATCTGAGCCCTTGTGTAATGAGATAATTTTTGTTGTTAATGGTGAATATGTAAACTGGTTATTCTTTTTTGTTGAGAGCCCTGGTTTTATTTCGATGCTATCTCCAACTTTTAATTTTCCTTGTTTTAGAATTCCACCCAGAACTCCTCCATGGATATCTTTGATTTTTGTTCCTGGTCTGTTAATATCAAAACTTCTTGCTATTAAAAAAACTGGATTTTTTGTTTCGTCTCTAACGGGCACTGGTAATTCTGTTAACATCTCAAGTAATTTGTCTATGTTTACATTTTGTTGTGCAGAAATTGGGATTACTGGTGAGTTTTCAGCAATAGTTCCTTTGACAAAGTCTTTGATTGTTTTGTAATTTTCTAGAGCTCTTTCTTTAGTTACTAGGTCAATTTTATTTTGAACAATGATTATATTTTTGATTCCTTTTGCTTGAAGTGCCATAAAGTGTTCTTTTGTTTGTGGTTTGATTCCCTCGTTTGCTGCGATAACTAGAATAGCTGAGTCGATAATTGCTGCTCCTGAAAGCATAGTTGCCATTAACATTTCGTGACCTGGTGCGTCAATGAAAGAAACGTATCTTTCTGGAGTTCCTCTTTTTTCGTTAGTGAATTCGTCGCCGTCTTTTGAAATAATTACTTCTGCGTAGCCTAATTTGATTGTAATTCCACGCTTTAATTCTTCAGAATGAGTGTCTGCAAATTTTCTTGTTAGTCTTGATAATAGGGTTGTTTTTCCGTGATCAATGTGCCCTACAACTCCAACATTTATTTCTTTTAAGTTAGTCATAGAGAAACTAGAAAAAATCAGTTAAAAAAGGTTTTGAATTTTTGCAGGGCAAAAATTGGTATAAAGTATTGCATATCTGGTATTAGGTAAATTAAATAAAAGATGTTAATAAAAAATTTAGAACTCTAGGTTGAAGCTAGAGTAATATAAAAATAAAAATTTATTTAATTGACTCTAGTCTGTCTGGAAAAACATTTTGCCAATGTGGCACTGTGAATTCCGTAGTATAGTCTCGACCAGTTTTTAGAGTATCTGGGTTTACCACGTGATAATCTGCAGAAATTGGCTTAGCTATATTTGTTCTGTTTGGCAATGTGTTTTCATCAAAAACAAGGGAATTTTTATTTTCACCTCTAGAGTAGCCTTGGTAGGTCTGGGTCATTGTTTTTGTTTCGCCTTGGTATCCATGGTTTATTGTCAGTGCTAATACAGCAGCTGCAATTCCACCAACCGTTCTTTTTCTGAATTTGTTTAATTCTGTTTCCATACTATACTTAGATATTCTTGCTATTTAAAGGTTTCTATTTTGTTATTCCTCTGTAGGGGTGACGGTATTTGAGATGTTTGGGAGAGATGGCGCATTGTGAATTGATAGAGGGTTGTTGGGTTAATGTGAAGGCATAGTTGGAATGTATTTTTGGTAGATAGTTTTGTGTAATTGTTAATGGGGCAGAAGACAAATTCCTTCGCAAACTCAGTTGTTGGGGCAAGTTAAACTATCGCCTCTGGCAGGGACAAATATTGATGAGGTTTTTGGTGGTTGAGGGCAATGGATTGATAGTTAGGGTGAATTGATAGAGGGCCGTTGGGTTAATGTGCCGGCATATTTGGAGTAAATTTTTAGTGAGCCCGTAGCTAGATTTTGTCATGAAGTTATTATTCGTTTGTAATATTATTTTTTAAAATAGATTCGCTGCCGCTCATAATTGATAGAAGACAGTTAAGTTATCCTAAGGGCATACTTGGAGCGTTTATTTATGGCGGATATTTAATTCTATTTTTATAGAATATTTGGTTATGATAAGTTGATTTTATAGAGCGGAACGGAGTGACCTCGTAAAATTAATTTGGCAAATTGTCGCAGGGAATTTCCTCATAACTGTTGTTGTTTGACCAGAGGCAGAAGCCGAGAGCCTGCAAGGCGTGGCAAGAAATTATGGAATAATTTCGTAGAGTTTTAATTTTTCTTTTCAGGTTGGGGGAAGACGGTGGGACGACCAATGTATTAGAGAGATAAGTCCGCTTTTTGTTTCTTTTTTCTAAAAAGAAAATGGGGAGTTCCTTTTTATAATTCAATTTCTAAATTTTCCACTTCTTCTTTTTCTGTAAGTAAATCAATTATTGTTATTTCCAAAAGATAAGTGCCAGAGTCATATTCGTCTAACTCAAGATTTATATTATAATGTAATTTACTTTGGGATTCATCAATATTCTCTACACAATTGGGGATTGAAGAGCAAAATCCTTTATCAATTCCAACATCCCAACTATTTACCCAAAGATTATTTCCATCTTCATCATATAATTTTTCGTAAATATGGATTTTGTAATAATTATCTTGTACTACTCCAACAACAGAATAAGGTACTTTCCAAAAATAATTATTAACTTCTTCTATTTTATCGGTAAAAATATGTGGAGAATTATATTTTGGGGTAATTTCACTTTTTTCTACTGAATTATTTTTTAATATTTCTTCATTCTTGTCCTCTTTGTTTTCAATTACTTTTTCAACTTCTTCATCTCTATCACAAATACTATTTGAGTTTTGGTCTAAACAACATTCAATTCCAACTTTTATGTAAGGAGAATTACAAATAATTTCATTTTGAGGATTGTTATTTGAATTTGAGATTAAAACAATAGCAAGAACTACAATGGCAACAATAGAAACACCAATCCAAAGATAATTATTATTTTTCTTTTTGTCTACCATTTTATTGTTTATTTTTTATATTATTTAAACCTGATCTTTCAATTGAAATTATTATGCCCCAATAATAAATATCTTCTTTTGTAATATTTTTTACTCCTCGTTCATTCAATTCTTTTTTTATTTCTGATATTGTAAGCTTATTCATTTTAATACATTAATTAATGCAATATATTGTATTTAAATCTTACTGCACTAATTAATGTAGTATGGTAGAAGTAAAATTACAGGAAAGAGTTTCGAAGCAAGGGAAGAATGAGTATAAGACTTATGTCGTGACCTTGCCGAAGATTATAATTGAGGCGATTCCGAATTTAGCTAAGACGAAAAAGTTTGATGTTGAAGTTGATGATGGGAAGATTGTTTTGATTCCTAAGAAATAATTATATAGTAATGTTCTCAAGATTTAAATAATATCAATTGTATTGATTAACATGGAAGAAGAAACCCAGATTCAAATATTGATAAGTTCAATCATTGCATTAATTATTAATTTATCTTTTTCGATTACTCAAATTTTAAAAGAAGCCCTTACAGACATACCTTCAGTTGCAGGCTATGAATGGTTACATCCTTTCTTAATAATGTGCTTTTTTATTGCAGAGATTGCTGGGATTTATGGTTTATTATTTAAAATTTTAAATTTCGGAAATAATTAATATGGGAAATAAGGAAGTAGATTTATGGTCAATTGAAAGTCAAATTTATCCCATTTTGGATGCAAAAATGATGAGGAAAGAATTTTCGTTTAAAGATGAATTTGATTTAGGAGGTAATCAAAAGTTTTCCATAGCAGTTAATTCTAAAAATGGCTCTCCAGTTTCATTGCATCAACAATTTAATTCAAATGATATAGATTTTAAGATGGATTTTAGAAGTGACAAGGATAATTGGTTTAGAACAGATAATCAATCTCATGATTATTTGCATTTTCATTTAGAAAGTGGTGGACAACTATTTGATGATAGAATTAAGATGTCTGAAACAAATACTATTTCTGGATTAATTTCAGAAACTTTTGAAAAGGCTTCAAATATAATCTCTTGGAAGTTTCCAAGTTTCTTGGTTGTTTCTGGGACAGGTTTTGTTGGAACTGCTTAAAAAAGATATTAGTTCTCGAATAAATATTTTCTTACTTCCCGAATTAAGAATAAGATAGCCCAAGAAGCAAGAAAAGTTAGAATTAATTTTGTAACTCCTGACCAAAATTCAGGCTTTATTATTGGTTTAACATCTCTTCTTCCATATTCTACCACAATGGTTTTATTTTCTGCAATAAGGTCTCCAATATTAAAACTATTGCTTCCCTCTTGAATTAAAGTTTTTACTCCAAGATTCAAGTTTACAATTTCACAATATTTCCCTTCAGAGGTTATGTTAAATAGTTTAGTCTCTTCTCCATTTGTTAGTTGGGTACTATAAGGATATGACTTAGAACCTCCAGAATCTATGAAACAAAATTTATAATGGTCTGACCTGAACGGAATATTAATTATTTGCCTCAGAGAACATTTTAGAGATGGACAATCATCATCCAAAGCCATAGCATTACCTCTTTTTTCAAACTGATAATTATTTGGATTAATTGAAGAAAAAATCCAAAGATAAATTAAAAGGGGTACTACTACGATTAAAAAGAATTTCCAACAAATTTTTTTAATCGTATTATTCTTTCTCATAAAAAAATAAAGGTTGCCTTTTTTATATATTTAATCATCTGCGAAAGCCAAACTATATATCCGCAGGATTAGGAACTCCCTATCAATGAAAAATTTGCGTGAGTGAAACGAACCTTTTATCCTTGGTTATGCGAAATTTTAATTTCGTTTGTTTTTTGGTTGTGGTCGGATAAAAGAAGTTCTTATATTTTTGTCTAAGACAAAAACTATTTGTCCGAAGGACTGCGGGCTTATCTCTCGTCTCGTTGGGGTGGGAAAGAAAAGAAAAATTAAAATTTGGGCGAAGCCAAGCAACAAGTTGGCGGAAGAAGTTTTCTATTTGTTCTATAGGCTTTGCAGTGGAAGTGGGCTCGTTCCTTGTGGAAAGATTAATTTTATTTTATAATTTCTAAGATTATACTGATTATAAAAAAGGCTGAGATTACTATAATTGTTGGGAGGTTGATTTTTAACTTGGCTTTCCTGCCCATTAGGAGGATTAGTATTCCGGTTATTCCGGCTGAGATTGCGCCGCCGATTCCGAGGATTGAGGTGAAGCTGATTATTTGGAAGTATTCGGTTATAATGTAGAGGGCTAGGGGAACCAGGGAGGTGTAAATGAAGGTTTGTCTTTTGGAAGCTCTGACGTCTAGGGAAAATGTGTCTTTTAGGGCGAAGGATAGGCCTAAATATGCGGTGAGCATTGTGAAGATTCCGAGGATGATTAGAATTGAACCAAAAGACAGGGTTGCGACTTTGGGAACTTTTTCTCCGAAGACTCCGAGGACGGTTGCTGAAAATATTGTGTAGAGGATTATCGGGATTAGGCTTCCGAAGATGATTGCTTTTTTTAGGAGGTGTTGATGGATGTTGCTGTGAAAATCATTAAGAAATGTTTCAGGAAAGCATAGAGGAAATATTCACAGGTTGGGGTTATTTGTGTTTTGCATCCGTTTGAAAGGGACCTAGTTTTCAAGCCACATGTTCATGTGATTGCTACGAATGGCGGATTTGCTGAAGATAATAAGTTTGTAAAATTGGGTTTTATTAGTTACGATTTGTTGCATAAGACTTGGCAATATAATCTTTTTATGGAGTTAAAAAATATATTTCAAAGAGGATTACCGATTGCTGTTTTGATAAATATCCTAGAGGTTTTGCTTGCTATTTGAAGCCTGAGGTTATTTGGTCTAATAAATTTTTGTCGAAATATATTGGTAGGTATTTGAGGCATCCTGCGATTGCGAATTCTCGGATTGTTTTTTATGATAGGGAGATTGTTCGGTTTTATTATTTGGATCACAAGACCAAAAAGAGGGTTATTTGTGAGATGAAGGTTTTTGATTTTATCGCTTCGGTTGTTCAACATATTCCCAATAAGAATTTTAAGATGATTCGTTATTATGGCTTGTATTCTCGGAAGGGTGTGAAGAAGGTCTGTGAGATTTGTTTACAGTCATCTTTAAAGGAAGAAGTTTTATTTGCTGAGAATGAGGTTTTTTGGTGTCCTTGTTGTTTTGAGAAGATGATTTTTGTTGCTTATTTCAAGAATCCGCCTGATGATTTGGTTTTAAGGGTTAAAGATGGAAGGTTTTTTCAGATGGGCACCCGAAGGGCCTAAGTTCGTAGCATACTATTCTCAAGGAAATAATGTTTATGATGGTATTAATGAAAGAAAATTAAACTCAAAAAGAAATGAAAATGTGATTTCTTGTAAAAATGTTGTGATTGACTTAGATACTATAGATATAAGAGAATGTGAAAAACTTGAAAAAAATTAATCGAATTAAATATAATATTTTCACATAAAATTGTATCTGGTGGCGGATTCCATTATTATATACCTTATACCTTTTTGAATAGCGCCAATATTTAGGAACCTTTATTAATGGAATTAGCATATCTCAATTATGAATAAAACTAATTTTAATTTTTGGATTCTTTTAATAGTCTTTTTAGGACTATTTCAAACAGTTTATGCTGGCGATGAGTCATCTATTTCTGTTGAAAACACTGAAATGGATTGTATTTTAGAAAATCATGCAATGTGTAATGGGCAATGTATAGATTTGAGTAATAATGATTTAAATTGTGGTATGTGTGGTACTGAATGTGAATCTAATTCTCAAAACTGTGTAAATTCAATTTGTATTGAGAATAGTGAAGCTGAATTATCTCCTTATAATGAATTTTTAAAATTATTGAAAGATAATTATATTATTAATATTCAAGGAATTAGAAATGATTCTTCAATTCAATATATGTCAATTAATTTGATAGATGGAAATGTTATTGATGAAGAAAATGATGATGCATATCTTTTATTTGAAGTTGAGCAAGAAACTATTGAAGATATGTTTACAAAAGGAGGCAATCTTGGAATAATTTTCTTTAACAAAGTAGTTTCAGGTGAAATTAAAATGACTAAACTTGATAACATAGGTATGTTTGAGAGTATTGGAAATTGGGTTGGTGGAATCTTTAGTGATAATGATTTAGAAAAAGTAGATTCTTATTCAAAATTTATGGATTTAGAATTGATTAAGTTGAATATGGTTTGTGACATAGATGGTTCTTATTTTGATTTTGATGAAATTACTTGTTTAAATCTTAAAGGTAATTATGAAAAAGAAAATAATCAATTAATAGTTAATTCTCTAGAAAATTGGGAACTTGAAAATGAAGAAATTCTTTTCAATAAAAGATTTTTAATTTCAAATGAATCTGATGCTTTAAAAATGCTTGGTGAAGTTATGAATGCAAGAGAAGAAGGTAAAGTTGCTCAAAATGTTTGGGATAATTTTGGAGTTGGAGATAAATTTAAAGATAGAGTAAATCTTGATGGTTCAATTGATTTAGGAGCTTTTACTGACGGCATTGGAGATGAAATAGGAAATCTTGATGGTATTGGTGGCTTTGATGATGGTTTAGGTGGAAGAATTGGTGGCTTTGACAATATTGGCGGTTCAACTGATTTTGATGATGGTTTAGGTGACATGGGAAATCCTAACGGTGGATTTATGGGTGATGGTTTAGGTAATGATTATAGAGGTAATGGGAATACTGGTGGCTTTGATGATGGTTTAGGTGGTTTTGGTGATTCTAATAAAGATGGGGGTTATGATGGTCAAATGGGTGGAGACTCAGGTTATGGTGATACTTCAGGTTTAGGTGGAGCAGCTGGTGCTGGAGCAGGTGGACTTGGTGGAGGTGCTGGTCAAGATACAACTTGGGGTGTGGAAGCTAATCATTTTAGTTATAAACATTCTGGATCTAGTGGATATGATTCATTTTCTCATCATCAGGAAAGTGTTAGTAATGATAACGGTTTTTCTTCAACTACTGATAAACAATCATTTACAAGTGCAGATGGTACAACTACTACAAGAGTTGTTGTAACTCAAACTGATGCAGATGGTAATACAAAAACTTCTTCAACTACTACAACAAAAGATAGTGATGGAAACAGTAAATCTACTCAAACTTATACGGAAACAGATTCAGATGGAGAAGTTACTGAACAAGAAACAACTACTAAGAGTGATCCACCAGAAGATGGTGATGATGATAGTTGTGAACCTGCAGATGGTGAATATCATGATAATTATGTTCCTCCAGGAGAAGCTGAAAAACAATCAGCTGTAGGTAGAGCTATTATGAATGGAGGTCTTGCTGGTGGAAGTCCTATTGGATATGAACAAGCTGGTGCTGTAGATGGTGTTGGAACTTTCGATCCAAATGGTCTTGGTTGTCAAGATGGTGGATGTACTAATAGGGAAGTTGGTGTCAAGGTTAATGAAGATAAATTTGATACTGGAAATATTAATCCCGGATTAAAATGAAAAATATAAATCAAAAATTATTGATATTTTGTATTGTATTTATTTTATCTTTACATTTTACTTTTGCATGTTATACTCCTACTGGCGCAGTAGGAATTGATTTTGATGAAAATAGTGGAGATAACTTAACAATTTGTACTGGTGATTATAGTTATGGTTCATCTAGTACTCATATATTTGAGTTACAAGGAAGTAATTATGTTTTTGATTGTAATAATTCTAATTTTTATGGTAATTTAACAGGAGCTGATATAGGAACAATGTTTAGAATTACAGGACACCATATTACTATAAAAAATTGTAATATTAATAGTTTTGCTACAGGAATAGAAGTTTATTATAATGATAATAATATTATAATTGATAATGAATTTTATTCAATTAAAACTATTGATATTTCATTGAATGAAGCAAGTAATAATGTTATAGATAACATAACTTCAATTGGTGATTTAATTGATAATGTACATAAATCTATTTATCTTATACGAGCACATAATAATACCATTAGTAATCTTAAGTTATATAATCAAAGAATTGGATTAAGTGTAGTTGATTCAAATGATAATAATTTTGAAAATGTTTTGATAAATGTTTCATCAACTGGATTTCAACTACAAACTGGAAATAATAATTATTTCAACAAGTTTAGAATTTGTAATAATGATTATTCTGGAATTTTTGGTGATGGAGTTAATTTTTTTGGTGATGATGGTCAGGGAAACGTTTTAAATAATTCTAATATTTATGGTAATACTCTTGGAATTAGAATTCAGAATGGAAATAAATTAATAATAAATACAAATATATCAGGTTCAACAGATGGAGCTATTTCTTTTAGAAATGGTGCAATTAATAATACTCTTTATAATTTAAATATATCAAATAATCCTGGCAAAGGTATTTATTTTTATGGTTATAATTCAATAAATAATTTTATTTATAATAATTATTTTTCAAATAATTCTCAAAATATTGATTTAGTATATACAGAGAATACTCCCAATTATTTTAATACTACTAAAACACCTGGAACTAATATTATTGGAGGTGCAAATATTGGTGGTAATTATTATGATGATTATGTTGGTACAGATTCGGATTCAGATGGAATTGGTAATGTAAGTTATGATTTGGGTTATGGTATTTATGACTTTTTGCCTTTGACTAATAATCAAAGTGTAGTAATTGTACCAAGTAAAGATATTAATGTTTCATTTAATTCAAATAGTATTGATGAGGGAGATTTTGTAGAAATTGAAGTTAATTTTTCAAGTTTTAATAATCCAACTAATATTTCAATTAATTTTGGTGATGGGAATGTTTCAATTTACAATTCTCAAAGTTCTCCTTTTTATGTAAATCATACTTTTATTGATGATGGGAGCTTTGATCTAAATATTAGTGTTTATGATAATGTTGAGACTATTAGTGATTTGACAAGTATTACTGTGTTAAATACTGCTCCTTTTGATTTGAGTTTTGGTCAACAAATGAATCAAGATTCGTCTTATTCATTTCAACCTACATTCTTAGATAATGGAACTGATGATTCTCATACTGTTTTTGTTTTTTGGGGCGATGGTAGTAATTCAAGTCTATTTGTTGATGGAAGTAATGCAATCTCTCATAATTATTCAAGTGATGGAAGTTATAATATTAATTTTTCAATTATTGATGATAGTGATTTAAGTTCTTCTTTTTTAGATTTTGATGTTACATTGAATGATGATGAATTTGAAATCTTTAATAATCAAACGATTACTCTTGGGACAAATGCTTCTTTAGAATTATTTATTAAATATATTAATTCTGAGAATATTAATATTACTTGGGGAGATAGTACTAATACATTTGATAATAATGAGGCAAATGGGAGCTCATATTCACACAATTATACAGCCTTTGGTAATTATACTGTTAATGCAACATTAGTTGGTTGTAGAGCAGGAGGATTATGTATAACTGCTAATGAATACACAGCAACTATATGGGTAAGTGTTATTGGTTATGGTGATGGTATAGTTAATGGAGTGGAGGCTTGTGATATAACAAATTTTGCTGGGAAGAGTTGTTCTACTTATGGTCATAATACGGGGAGTTTAACCTGTAATGCTGGTGTTATTGATAGTTCGGCTTGTTCAACTGCGAGTACTGGTGGAGGGGGTTCTTCCAGAACATATAACGAGGTAGTTGATGAAATTAATAGTACATTAATTAATAAAACTGGTTTGGATAAAAAAAATAGTTCTAAATTTAACAATTTAATTGAACTTATTAATCAAACTATACCTTCTTTAATTAATGTAACAATTCCTATTGTTGAAAATAAATCAATCATTTTTGATTTTACCCCTTTTATTAATCCCATTTTTGATTTCTTTGAAATTGATTTTATAGATGAAGAATATAATTTTAAACCTAGATTATCTTTAATCTTAAATCAATATAAAAATGAAATAAATTGGAATGAAGAAGGAGAAATTTATGATTTCAAAAAAAATATATCTTTGATATTTAATCAATGGGTGCAAGAATAATAATAATCTTATAATTAAAATATATGTTGTTGAAACAGGTAAATATGTGATGCTTGTAGTGTTCTTTTTCTTTAAATTTCTTTCTATTAAAAGGTAACAAATTGTTACTTAAAGTGACACATAAGGTAATGAAAATGAAAATGTCATTATGTTTTACAACAATGTTATACAGATATTTTAATTTTGGTATAATCATATATTTTTTAGCACTATTATTAGGAATTAGATTTTTCAATATCTATATTGATATTATGATAGGTCTAATATTAGGATATATTACGTTTAATTATTTAAAAAAGTTGAATTCTGCAAGAAAATAATTCCAGGTCTAATATATAAATTGAAACTAACATTTGGTTATGAAAAGCTCTTTGGAGTGTAGCGGAGAAAATTTGGGAAAATCTAACAGGGATTTTCTCTTTAACTGTTGTTAAGTCGTGCGAGCGAAGTGAGAGCCTGCAAGGCGGTGTCGAGAAATTATGAAATAATTTTTGCAGAGTTTTAATCTTTCTTTTCAGGTTTGGGGAGGACGGTGGGACGACCAATGTATTAGAGAGATAAGCCCACTTTTTGTTTCTTTTTTTTAAAAAGAAAATGGGGAGTTCTTTTTTGCCTTCTTTTTTCTAAAAGAAGTTTAGAATTAAAATTATTTTAATTGAAGTTTAGATTTTGAATATTCGACATAACAAATTCCTTGTTCATTGGTGTTTTTAATCAAAGAACAAACATTCGAATTAATATTTTGATTCGTTTCATCCATGGATTCAACTGCAGATATTATGCAATTTGATTTTATAGGATTTAAACAAATATCTAAATTTACACTTCTTCCGTATTGTTCAATGCAAGAATCTATATGAGCTTCATCGCTCCTTTCTTGACAAAATGAAACATCATTCGTTAAAAGTGATAAAGCCAAAATACAAGAATCCCTTCTATTGTTTTTAATCAACAAGCATTTATTAGACTCTTTATTATTCATAGCTTGACAAAGTAAACAATCGCTTTCTTCCGATTCATCTTCATATGTTGAACAATCTTGGTTATTATATTCAGATTTACAATTATTCCCATATACAGCAATAATAGTTTCTTCTTCTGTTCTCTTTAAACTTTCTTCAATAGTATTTAATGAATTTAAACAATCCTTTTCTGATAATCCAAACTTAACATCTCCTTCGCTATCTACTAATCCATCATTTTTGACTTCTTGTTCTTTCTGCTCAATTAAGTCACATGCTTCTTTCTCTTGGTAAAATTGCATATAATTTCGCAGACACCATATTTCTGATTCTAAGTCTATTGAATACGCACATTGGTTCATATCTTTTGTTGCTATTGCTTCACATTTCCATCTTAATTTTTTATCTTCTATTTTTATGCAATTATTTTCTTCTGTATGTATGGAAAGAATATAATAACATTCATCAATATCATCTTTCCCAGAAGGATTTCCATTGCTAAATGATTCACATAAATATGAATTTGTATCTTTATATGCTTGACATCTTTTTTGCCAAACTTCATTATCAGTATCAAGACAATAATTATTATCTAAAGAACTCGTTGGTTTTGAGTTATTATTATTTGAATCAGTAATTGTTTCTTGATTTTGAGGAAGAAAAATTAATATTAAAAGAACCACGCAAGCTATTCCTATTATTCCAGTTGTTATTTTATTCATCTTATTTTTTGTTGTTAACAATATTATTTAAACTTAATCGTTCAATAGAAATTATTATGCCCCAATAATAAATATCTTCTTTTATAATATTTTTTATTCCTCTTTCTTTTAATTCTTGTTTTATTTTTTGTAATGTTAGTTTTTTCATTTTGAGCATAAGACTAAAATTTTTATGTAGTCTTCCCAGTTTAATTTTTCATATTTGTGATTCTTTATGTAACGATTTTTTCTTTTTTTCATTATTCCAAATGTTGATTCGTCGAATTTTAGGGAGAGATGTTTTTGTTTCATATTCATTACACCAAATATGGTAAATCATATTAATATATAAACCTTACCCTTAAAATGGTGTAATGACGACTAAAATCCTTCTCCAAAATGAGAAATTATTTTCTAAAATAAAGATAGTTTCGAATAGATTTAGGTTTAAGATTTTGGAATTGACCCAAGATGAATCATTAAGTATTTCCAAATTAGGCTCTACTTTAAAACTTGCTTATACAAAATGTGCGGATTATGTGAGTATGTTGGAAAAAGAAGGACTTATTGAGAAAACAAAAGATGGAAAGGAAGTTTTAGTCAGGAGTAAGGTTAAGATAAAAGAGGGGCAGGTTATTTTTTAAAACGGAAGTATTTTACTTATTGCCATCCATGTTGTTTATCACCATCTAGATTTAATTTAAAAATTTCTTTGTCAATTATTTTTAAATGCTTGAAAATAGCCTTGATATTTTTTAGTGTTCTTTCATCATCTTTTAGTTCAATATACAACGCTAAGCTATTCAGTCTTTCAATAATTTCTGAGATATTCAATATCAAATTATGTGATAAATGGTTTACATTTAATGAAGTTAAATCGACTAATTTTGTTTTATATCCAATAAATAATTTATTAGAATCGATCTTTTTTTTGTAATAATCAAGATACTCATCATTTAAAACCAGTTTATCAATTTTTTCAAAAATATCCTCATAGTTATTAGCCCTAATGCCTCTTTCTGAAAAATTAACTAAATGTTCTAAATCAATGTATATGTATGTAAATAATCTTTTTAAAATTGGTGAAAACTTTATAAGATATTTTTTCTTGAATTTCTTTTTTTGTCTAGATGAGTTATAATTAATAAATAAAATTGCGATAAATACTCCAAATAACGATGAATAAATTGCTTGCATAAAAATTTTCCATTCTAAAAATTTTAAACCAATTATATATGAAATAAAAAGTAGGGAAGCAATTATTATTAAAGTAGATTTACTATTATTGATTTCAATTTCATCTAATCCCGATTTAATAAATGACATAAATTGAAAGATGTTTGCAAAATTATAAAGCTTGTGTTAATGCTTTTTGTTGGAAAATAATTAATTCTCGGAGAAAGCTAAACTATCTATCCGAAGGATTAGGAGCTCCCATTATCAATGAAAAATTTGCGTGAGTGAAACGAGCCTTTTATCCTCGGTTATGCGAAATTTTAATTTCGTGGTTTGGTTTTCGTTGGTCGGATAAAAGAAGTTTTTCTATTTTGTCGAAGACAAAAAGCTATTTGTCTGGAGGACTGCGGGCTTATCTCTCGTATCGTTAGGGTGGGAAGAAAAGAAAAATTAAATTTTAGCGACGGAGGAGCGACAACAAACCTATTATTATATTTTGCGACGAGATTATTGTTAGTTGAGAATTTTAATAGAGCAATTTATGTCTGCATTGTACGGATAAGATTGTGCCTTGCTCATGGATGAGCTTTCATATCAATACTAAGCAGTATAGCAATAAAGAGCTGAAATGAATTTTGAGAGTCAGTATCTAGCTGTAATGCAGTAATTTTGATTAAATTGCATAGTAGATATAAAATTAAAATGTTAATTTGATCGAGGACAAAAAGTATTTAGTTGGCTTCTGGAGCTGCTTCTACTGCTGGAGCATAAATTTCTGTTAAAGTTTTAGCACCTTGTTTTACAACTTTTAGGTTAATTTGAGTGATTTCTTCTGATATCATATTCCCTCTAACTGTTTTTCTTAATTTTAATCCTTTTGGAGTTGGATTTGATGATTTTTTCTTACCTTCTTTTCTTGGCTTTTTCTTCATACCTTTACCATAAGTTAATAGAAGCTTTTTTCTTCCAATACCCTCAACTTGTTTCATTACAGTAAATCCTGATTTATCAGAAGCACCTGTGATTTCGAATTCGTATCCTTCTAAATCTGCAGAAATAATGTTTCCTGGAACAACTTCACCTAGTATTTTGTCGATGAATTCTAATCCTTCGATTTCTACTTTCCAAGTTTTCCCTGTCTTTTCAGATAAATTTAGTTTGAATGTCATAGGTTAGTTTACAAATTTGAGTTTATAAAGGTTACGACAGGCTCGATGTTGGGGATGGGCTAAAAGACAAAGGTGGGGCAGGTTGACATGTTTAGTTAGATTAAGGCTACCAATGGCATAACCCGATATGGGAAGCTGGGCCTCGGTTAAATTATTCCTCGCAGTTGTGCATGAGAATTATTGATGGCTACTCAATTTAGACTTATCAGAGCTTAGTACTGTCCCTTATAATCTAAGGAAAATCTGATTTTAGATGTTGTAAAGCTGAGTCTCCTAAAAACCGAACATTGCTAAAGTGCTAACCATAAAGAATTTTTTGAAGATTACAACGAATGCCAATATAATTAATATAATCCCTGAGATTTTGAACATACGTTCTTCGGATATCTTATTTACGTATTTAGATGCTACAACTGCCCCAATAATTCCTCCGAATGAAGTTATTATTATATCTGTTAAGGGGAAGGGTCTGTGTATGAAGTGCCCAATTCCTCCAGATAATGCAATGAAGGCCATTATTAATACGGATGTTCCGATGGCTACTCTGATTGGATAGCCTAATATGAATACTAGTGCTACAAGAATCGAGAGTCCACCACCCACTCCAAAAACACCACAGATTAGTCCAACAATTACACCAATAAGAATTGAAGCTAATGTCTTTTTGTTTTTGAAATAGTTAAAAATCCAAGTGTCTTGCCTCTTTAACGGGTTTCTCATAAATGATAGGCCTGTTATTAATATGACAACACCCAAACCGTCACCAAGAGCTAAATCTGGAATTGTTCTGGCTAGAATGCTTCCTAAAAAAGCAAAAATTGTTGCGAATACTCCAATGATTACTGCTCTTTTTAGGTCTAGATTTGAATATTTTTTATAGATATGGGCTGAGGCTAAAGAAGCAAAGACGTCTGTCATTAATGAGATTCCGATTGCATCATATACTGAATATCCAAGTATAACTATAAGAATTCCTGCCATGAAGGTTACAGCCGAAGCACCAATTAAGCCAGTCATCACCCCGGCGCCTATTCCAGAAAGGAATAGAACAATAGCTGAAAGTATTGCCATAGAACATAAACCTAAAAATAAGTTATAAAGGTTGGGATTTGCGGGAGCGGTGGTTTGATTTTGCTATTGATCGATTTTGCGAGAATATATGAAGGGAAATATGAATTTTTATTCATATTTATCCAAATTATAAAGCAAAGCTTTTTAAGACAGAAGTGTTTGACATGTCAGTATAAAATGAAAAGTCAAGGAAAACACACGCAGAAAAAGTTCGTTAGAAGACCTGAAGGAAGGATGGATATTAAAGAAATGCAAATTCAAGATATTGATATAAATTGTAAAAAAGTTTCTATTACAGCTAAAATTAATCGAATTGTTCAAACAGGTGGGCCTACAGTTTTTGTAGCTGGAGATGGGACTGGAAGTTTTTCTTTGAAAGGGTTCATTGGTCCTGGAGAAAGAGCTTATCCTGAGATTGAAGAAGGAGATGTTGTTAAGGCAACTGTTTCTGTTGGTGAATTTCAAGGGGAATTAGAAGGAGAAATTGCAAAGATTAAGAAAGTTAATGAAGATGAGCACAAATATTTCTTAAAACAAATGGAGCAAATTGAATTTGATAGAGCTAAAGTTGATGCTCCAGAATTTTTAGTTAAGACTCCTATTTTAGAAAAGTTGAAAGATAGATTTGAACAAGCAGCAACTCAAATTAGACTTGCGGTTATTCAAGATAGACCTATTATTGTAAGACATCATAATGATGCTGATGGTTATTCTTCAGGTTTTGCACTTGAAAGAGCAATTATCCCATTAATCCAAAAACAACATTCTGCTGTAAAGGCTCCATGGGAATATTTCCTCCGAGCTCCATGCCAAGCTCCATTCTATGAAGTTGATGATTCAATTAGAGATACTGCCAACTCATTACGAAATGTTGCTAAATTTTCAAACAAGATGCCTTTGATTATTATTGCTGATAATGGATCTAGCGAAGAAGATTTAATGGCAATTAAGCAAGGAAAGATTCATGGTTCTGACTTTATTGTAGTTGATCATCATGGTTTTGACAAAGATGTTATTTCAGAAGAAGTTTTGACTCATATTAATCCATTTTTAGTTAATGAAAGTGGTGCGGAAATCTCTGCAGGTATGTTATGTACAGAACTTGCAAGATTCATTAATCCAAAAGTTGATAATGTTACACAAATTGCCGCAATGAGTGGTTATGCTGATAGAATTGATTTAGGAGCTCCTGAAATTATGGAAAGATATTTGAAATTAGCTGAAGAAGAAGGTTATACTAAAGATTTGCTTTCTGATATTTCATTAGTTATTGATTATGTTTCTGCTAAGGTTAGATTTATGGAAGTTAGAGAATATATTGAAGTTTTATTTGGAGAACCAAGAGAACAACAGAAGAAATTAGTTGAATTAATGGCTCCTTATATTAGAAAGATGGATGCTAAAGGTCTTGCTATTGGCGTTTCAACTGCAACTCAAGAGAAATTAGGAAATGTAATTTTACAATCAATTGATATTGATGCAACATTCCCTGGATTTGGATTTTTCCCTAAACCTGGAAGAGCAACAGGATTGGTACATGATGATTACCAAAAACAATCTGGAGAAACAGCTGTCGTTACTGCTGGAATTATGAGAACTGCTATTACTATGAGAGCAACTAATGCTGCTAACTTTTCAGTTCATGAATTGAAGAATTATATTGAAGAAAAATGTCCAGGAGCTTTCGTTGAAGGTGGAGGGCATAAGAATGCTGGTGCTTTGAGTTTCTTGCCTGTTAAGAAGGATGAAGTTGTGGCACTGTTAAAAGAATTTATTACTAATCGTAAATAATTTTGTTTCTTTTTCACCAATATACTACTAAATAATTTCTTATGTACAGGAAGTACACGGCGAAATGATTTAGCAGCATCTTGATAAAAAATAAATCAAAATAGATAATGTAACATAATAATTTTTATAAGGAATTTTATTGTTTGTATTTAATGAATAAATATTTTTGGGATAAAGAAGATTCTGATTTGATTGGTGGTATGTTTATGCTTGTAAGTTCTTTTTTGTTTTCTTTAATAATTTTAGAATTTGTAAAAAATTAATGGAAGAGAATTATTGGGTTTCTTCTATTTTGGTCTTAGGAATGGGGTATTTATTTTATAATTTGGGTTATAATATTAAAAATAGAAATATAGTTAATGTTATTTTTTCTATTCGTAGCCTTTTGTATATAATTGGATTAATATTGTTTCTTTGTTTACTTCTTTTGTTAAACTAAATTTCATTATCTTTAAATATTCACAAGACTCTTTTATGTTATGAAAAAGGGTGAAGTTGAGCCTCATGTTATTGAGCTGAAGAATGTTTGTAAGTATTATTATATGGGTGAAAATGTTGTGAAGGCTGTGGATGATTTGTCTTTGACTATTGAGAAGGGGAGTTTTATCGCAATTATGGGACCCTCGGGTTCTGGAAAATCTACGGCTATGAATTTGGTTGGAAGTTTAGATGTTCCGACTTCTGGGACTGTTTATTTAGATGGTGAGGATATTTCTTTTTTGACGGAGTCTGATTTGGCTCAGATTCGTGGTAAGAAAATTGGGTTTATTTTTCAATCTTTTAATTTGATTCCAAATTTAACGACTAGGGAAAATGTGGCTTTGCCTATGACTTTTCAAGGTTATGATGAGTTTGAAAGAGCTGCTAAGGCTGAGGAATTATTAAAACTTGTTGATTTGGCTGATAGGGGCGACCATTATCCTGGTGAATTGTCTGGTGGGCAGAGACAGCGGGTTGCTATTGCTCGTTCGCTTGCTAATAATCCTGAAATGATTCTTGCTGATGAGCCGACGGGAAATCTTGATACAAAAACTGGAGATATTGTTATGGAGTTCTTATCAAAAATGCATAAACAAGGAAAAACGATTGTTGTTATTACACATGAGCCAGAGCTTGCAAAAAAATATGCAGAAATTGTTTATTGGTTGAAAGATGGAAAGCTTGAAAAGGTTACTCAAAAGAAAAATGGTTTTACTAAATCATCAAAGGATAAGTTGAATAAATTAAAATATAGTGAGATGAAATAGGATGATTTCTGATTATTTTGTTTTGGCTTATAAAAATTTAAAACATAGAGGGGTCCGTTCTTGGTTGACTCTTTTGGGGATTTTTATTGGTGTGACGGCTGTTGTTTCTTTGATTTCTTTAGGTAATGGTCTTGAGATGGCTGTTGGTAGTCAGTTTGGAATTAGTCAAACGGAACTTATTACTATCCAAGCAAGTGGAGCAGGATTTGGTCCGCCTGGTTCGACTTCTGTTAATTCTTTAGATTTAGATGACCTGGCTGCAGTTGAAAAAGTTTCTGGAGTAAAGAGAAGCATGGGAAGATATTTGCGTCCAGGAAAATTAGAGTATAATGACAAACTAGCTTTTGGGTATATTACGAATGTTCCTGATGGGGAGAACAGAGATTTTATTTATGATAATCTAGATGAGTCAGCTGTTGATGGTCGACTTTTGAAAGATGGAGATAGGGGGAAGGTTTTCTTGGGATATAATTTTTATGTTGATAAAGTTGGACTAGACAAACCTATTACTGCAGGTAAGAATGTTTTAATTAATGATAAAGAATTTGAGGTTATTGGAATATTGGATAAGAAGGGGAGCTTTATGTTTGACAATGCTGTTTTTATGGGTAATTCTGATATGGATAAGCTTTTGGATGTCGGAGAAGAGTTGGATTTAATTATTGTTCAGCCAGTTGATGTTAATGATATGGATAGATTGAAATCGGATTTAGAAAGAGCACTTCGTAAGAGTCGTAATGTGAAAGAAGGCGAAGAAGATTTTACTGTTGAAACTCCTGAGGCAATGATGGACACAGTTAATGGGGTTCTTGGTGGTATTCAGGCTTTTATTATTATTGTTGCTTCGATTTCTATTTTTATTGGGGCTATTGGAATTATTAATACTATGACTACGTCGGTCCTTGAGCGTAGACGTGATATTGGGATTATGAAATCTATTGGAGCAAGAAATGAAGATATTTTTATGCAATTTTTTATTGAGTCTAGTTTGCTTGGACTTATTGGTGGTTTTGTGGGGTCTGTTTTTGGTATATTGATTGGGGTCGCTGGGACTGCGGGAATTGCTAGTTTCTTGGGTACTGATTTGAAGCCCTCAATTGATTTTGCTTTGATTGGGTTTACATTACTTGGTAGTTTTTTATTGGGAGGTTTAGCTGGGATTAGTCCTGCGATGAGTGCAGCGGCGCAAAATCCTGTTGATGCCTTGAGGGGGTAAAATAGCAGGACTAAAGTCCTGAATTTATAGGTTTAATTATTCCTCGCGGTGCGTGCAGGGGGGTGATTGAATTAATAGAGGTTAAAAAATAAGATGGTAGAGAAAATGAAGATAAGAAAAGCTAAGAAGGAAGATGCTAGAAGAATTAGTTTACTCAAGAGGAAAACTATCCGAGAAATTAATATCAAGGACTATTCGGAGCAATCAATTAGTATTATGCTCGAGAAAAATAGTCTGCAAAATATCTTAAATAGAATTGATAATAAAAATGTTTTTTGTGGGTTTGTTAACGACGTTTTGGTTGGAACAATTGCCCTAAGTGGAAATAATATTCAAAGCCTTGCTGTTAAATATTCACAGGTTGGCAAAGGTTATGGGGAAACTCTTGTTGAATTTATTGAAAATTATGCCAGGAGAAAGGGAGTTATAAAATTAATAATATATCCCTCTTTGACTGCAAGGGAATTTTATAAAAAATTAGGATATAACAGGACCGGGAAAACTTCTACTTGGAAATTTGGAGATAAAATTTTGGAATCAAGTGTCCCAATAATGGAGAAGAAACTATGATAAGCCAAGATTCTATTATGTATTCATTAAGGAATTTGGCTCATAGAAAGGGGCGTAGTTTTTTGACTGTGTTTTCTATCTTAGTCGGTATTGCCACAATCTTTATTTTTATTAGTTATGGGTATGGGTTGTTTACTTATACTGATGATTTGACTACTGGTTCTTCTGCGGATAAGTTGCTGATTATGAGTAAGGGTGGAGGGCCTCCTGGAAGTGATACTGGTATTATTTTAAATGATGATGATGTGAAGGCTATTGAAAAAGCTGCGGGTGTTATTGAAGCTACTCCGATGTATTATTCTCCAGTGGAGATTGAGAGGCGTAATGAGATTTATTATGCAAGTATAATTTCTTATGACCCAACTAATAATTTAATGATGGAGATGTTTAATATTGGGCCGGAGAAGGGTCGTCTTTTGAGGTCAGGGGATGACAAGAAGGTTGTTCTTGGGTATAATTATTTACTTGATGATAAAATTTTCACAAAAGGATTAGAAGTGAATGATGTTATTGATGTTAATGGTATTCAATTAAAGGTGATTGGTTTTTTTGAAGCTGTTGGAAATCCTGCTGATGATTCACAACTTTATGTGACAAATGATTATTATGAAGAGATGTTCCCGAATAAAACTAGTTATTTTGAGATTATTGCAAGGGCTGATAAGACAGATATTGCGAAGGCTCAGTCGAATGTTGAAAGGTCACTTCGTAATTCTAGAGATTTAGAAGAGGGGAAGGAGGATTTTTTTGTTCAAACTTTTGAGGATATGTTGGAGTCATTTTCTGCTGCATTGAATATTATTATTGCATTTGTTATTTTGATTGCTCTTATTTCGGTTTTGGTTTCAGCTGTTAATACGGCGAATACTATGATTACTTCTGTTTTGGAGAGGTATAAAGAAATTGGTGTTTTGAAATCTATTGGTGCTAGGAATACAGAAATCCTTAATATTTTCTTGTTTGAATCTTCATTTTTAGGGTTTGTCGCGGGAGTTTTGGGTGTTGGCCTTGGCTATGTTGGAACAGAAGTTGCTGATAAAATTCTGACTGCTGCTGGTTATGGATTTTTGTCTCCTCATTATTCTGTGGCTTTATTTGTCGGGTGTATTTTGTTTGCTGTTTTGACTGGGGCAATTTCTGGAGTTATTCCCGCTATTCGTGCAAGTAAAATTAATACTGTTGATGCCTTGAGGTATGAGTAGCCACTCTTTTTTAGAATACCTCTTGGTCATGAATTTAATATTGCACTCACGATTAATTTAGCCCGCACACGGCAGGGCTAAATTAATCTCCGTTGGGGCTTTGAATTGGTGTTTCGAGGGCCGAGGTCGTTTGCTGGAGATAATTGCTAGTTCTTATTGAGTAGCTCTTTACATGGAAACTACACTCGTGTAGAGATTCGACCCATAGGTCGAATCTTTATGGTGTGGATGATGCCATTTTAACATTTGGTTAAAGAAAGTTCTTTGAAGTGCAACGGAAAAGAATTTGGGAAAATCTTGCAAGGATTTTCTCTTTAACTCTTGTTCATTTCTCCTAGGCGTAAGTCGAGAGCCTTTAAAGCGTGGCAAGCGAGATTAATTTTAGACAAATTTTAAAGGGGGCGTTTTTGACTTTTTTAGTTAATTTAATAAAAGATGAAGCTAATTATTTTATTATGAAATATTCAATTGCTTATAACTTTGATAAAAAATTGATAAATTATTATAGAAAAATAAATACTAAAAAGGATTCTATTTTTCAAGTTTTCTTTTCATCAAGTGAAGGTTACCTTGGGGGTGGTAGATATAGAGGACTTCCAAAGATTTTATTAAAAAGAACACAATATCACTTTGAATACTTAAAAGGAAAAATGCAAGTGAATTATTTATTAAATAGTAGCTATTGTCCTGATTTAAGATATAAGCAAAATCGAAAAGATATTATGAATTATTTTTCATGGGTACAAACTCAAAAACCAGCGATAGTTACTGTTGCAAATAAAAAAATCCTAACTTTATTAAGAGACAATTTCCCAGAATTAAAAGTTAATGTCTCAATTGTGATGGGAGTTAAGACAATTAAACAAGTTAATAATTTAAGAATAATATATCCTAATATTACAAGAATAACTTTGCATCAAACAATAAATAGAGATAAAAATTTATTAGTTCAACATGTAAAAAATGCTAAGCAAAAAACTAAAAATATGAATCCTGTTGAAATTGAATTATTAGCAAATGAAATTTGTTTATACAATTGCCCTATGATGAAAAAAGATTATTTGCATGCAAGTATTAAGTCTTTTAATAAACGTAGCATTATTTCTCCTGTAACTTTAGCAAAACATAATAGATTTTCAAATTTCTGTGCAAATAAAAGAAGTGCTAATCCTATAAATTTTCTAAATTCTTGTTTTATTCGTCCCGAAGATATTAAATTTTATGAAAAAATAGGAATAGACATAATAAAATTATCTGGAAGGGAGGCATCTTCGGATTACCTTCGATTAATAGCTAAGGCTTATATGCGTAGATATTATGGGGAGAATATTATGGACTTGTTTCTTAAACAATGGTGGCCAGATAATGAGCCACCTTATGTTGACAATAAATTATTAGATGGTTTTTTAATGTATTTATGGAAAAGAAATTTAAAAAAACTGATAGAAATTCCAGAACAATATAATATATCTTGGAAGTATCATCAATGATTTATTTTTTTTAAGCCCTCTGTTTTTATTTTTTTAGAGATTTAGAAATTAGACATAATATCAGAATTTAAAGAAGTTTTTGAGAAGCAAAAAATTGGGGAAAATTCAGCAGGAATTTTCCTCTAAATTCTTGTTAAATGACCCGAACGGAATGAAATGGAGTGAGAGCACAGTGGGGTCGTAGTAAAATCTTTGATTTCACGGAGAAATTTCTATTTTAGCTACTTAATGGGAACTTTGCATTAGGAAACTCTTTTTTGAAAAATGGAATGTGTCCTGTACCAGTTAAAATTAATACAGTGTCTTTATCTGGAATTAAACTTTTAAGATTTGATTTCATTTCAAGTTCTCCTTGATTCCATTTTTCTAAATCAATAATTTTCTTACTAATTTTTGTCAATTTTTCATTTGGTTCAAAATTGTTAAATTTTTCCCAAGAATGTTGTTTAATTATTTTCTCTTGTAAAGCAATGATTTTGTTCTCGTTTTCAGACGAAATTCCTTTTTTTATTGTATTTATATTTGAATCAAATCCTTTACAAGAAATATTGTTTTCTTTTGCTAAATTTAATGCAAAAATCATTTCTTTAGGATATTTAGAAATTTTGTTATGTTTAATATCTTCTTGACATATTTCAATTAATAATAATTTAGGATTTATATCTAAAATAATTCTTTTTAATTCATTTTCGTTAGTAAATCCACAATGTAAAGTTCCTATAAAAAAAATTTCTGTCATAAATTTAATGAACTATTGACATATATAAAAGTAGCTAAAATAGAAATTACGTTTAACATCGGGGCTCGATGAAGTTCTTTGGAGTGTAACGGAAAAGAATTCGGGAAAACTTGGCAAAAGTTTTTTCTTTAATTATTGTTATGTCTCCCAATGATTGGAAGGAGGAGAGCGTAGCGTGGCAAAATCCTTTCATGATTTTGAGTTCAGAATTCGGGCGCCCATCTTAATAACTAGTAACTAATTAGTAGCAACAGTCCGAAAACTTTATATGTGTCCAAGTAAACATAATAGTATATGAAAAGGAATATGCTCGCAACTATGGAACGATTAGAAATAGATGAGGGAATAAGAGGATTAGTTGGACAACTCTGGAAACATTGTTATAGAATAACAGATAGTTGCGAGGGTCATGGTTCAGAAGCATATATTATGTTTACTGGCGGAGATGGTTGGTTTGAGGAGAATGCTCAAAAATATAATCTCGGCAAAGTTGGAAATAAAGATTGTTGCGATAGAGAATTTCAAGATGAAGTTCGTAAATATGGATTAGATCCAAAGGATTTTGTAGATAGAAGAAAAACTTGTGGTTGCGGAGCAGGAGTAAATGGAAATTCTGTTTACAGAGGAAAATTGATACAAGATCCATTCAAGCCCGAATTTTGAATTAGACATAACATCGCTGGTAGAAGAAGTGCCGAAGGCATTTTCCCGAAGGGAGTAGTGAATGAAACGAACGGAGTTCTAGTCGCTGTTAAATGAGGGCGAAGCCCCTTGAGTTTTTAATTTTGGCGTTATAGAATATTATTTTTATTGCTTGAATTCGTCTCTTAATTCCATCCATATATTTCCTAAAAGATTTTTACCATTTTTGTTTTCTCCCCATCCCCATTTTGCATCTCTCCAAGAATCTTCAATAATTTCTCTATTGCCAGATTGTAATAATTTTTTTAGGGCATAAGGATGTTGATTTATTTTATTTCTAAGAATTTTTTTCATTGTAGAAATTTCATCCCAATCTGAATCAACTATGTTATTATTTTCTATAGCTATTTTCTGAGCATCATGGGCTGACGAAGCATTTTTTATTTTTCCAAAAATATCAGTATTCTCTTTTTTGAATTTCATAGCTTGAAATGCATGTTCTGAAGTTGGAAAAACAACTCTTTCATATTCTACTTGAAATAAAAAATATTTTATCTTCAGCTCCTGGCTGATTTGCTTGATCATGCGATATTTGTTGTATCATAAAATTAAAAAAATAATATATAATATAAAAGTTTCCATGTGAGCTAAAATAGAAATTATGTTTAACATCGGGGTTTGATGAAGTCGTGTGTAGCACAATTTGGATTGGAGAAGTCTGCAAGACTTCGGAATCCCTAAATCCTTGTTATATCCTCCCGTTAGGGATTGATTTTTAGTGCAACGTTTCGAAGGAAGATTTTAGAGTTTTCGTAATCGCCGTCTATCTAAAAAACGAAGTGATACATCATGACAAAGAATAAGGGTGCAAAAGCTTATTTTTTCTGAAATAGATAAAACCTAAATTGGTATGGTTTTATTTTTGGAGAATCAAGATACTTAATTCTAACTACTGATTTAAAGCCTAGTTCATCAAGTAAAGCTTCATCGTTAACGATATCAATTAGATTTTCTGAATTTTTATCTATCTTAGAATTTGTTTTTCTCATTTCTGCAACTTGATCAAAATGTTCATTAGCTAAATAAAATCCGTTGGGTTTTAGTACTCTGTTAATTTCTCTAAGCGCTTGAGTGTAGTCTATACCTAAATTATCAAGAGTCATTTCATTAGAATGAACCACATCAAAAAAATTAGATCCTAAATCCATATGTCCAACAGAATCAACTATCTTATGGATTCTGGGGTATTCATCGTATTCAAAATTTTTTGGATCAGGATCTAATGAATATAAGTTTTCAGGTTTTAAACCATAGTAAAGTAAACCTTGGCAAAAAACAGAACCTAAACCACATCCAACATCTAAAACGACTTTATCTCTTACATTATGAATTAATTTTTTAAGAAGAGGGTGAATTGGTTGAATTGCATCATGTTTTTGTTCTTCTAAATACATTTGCAATATGCCTGGATCAGGACTATCTCTATGAAAACTTGACAATTCGTCTTGATTTTTACCACTTGGTGAATTTTTAACAACCATAATTTAAAGAAATGGATGAAATATATAAGCTTTTGCTCCCCATTTACACTTTAGGCGATTATGAAAATTAAAACTAACATCGGAATTTAATGAAGTCGCATGACGTGCGATTTGGGTCGGAAAAGTTTGCAAGGTTTTGGAATCTTTTAATCGCTGTTCATTTTCCCGAGCGTAATGAAAGGAGGAGAGTCTGCAAGGTGTGGCAAGGAGCGAAGGGAAATTTCAGAATTTACTCCAGACCCCGTTAATTTGGTTTGTAGTTTAGGATTTTTTTTGCTTTAGAAATATCAGAATTGGAAACATCATCAGTTATTGTAAATGTTTCATACCATAATTTTTCTTTTGTTTCAATTGAAAGTTCTATTGCTTTAATTGCATTATCTATATCCAAAGAAACTCCTTCAAGTTTCCATGTTTCTCCACGTTTAGGACCTATTGGACCTAATCTCAAAATTATTGTTTGGATATTTTTAGTCAAACCGTAATTTGCAAGAATTTGTTCTGCAATAACTTTACTTGTTGAATATGAAATACAAGAATTGTCGCATTTTAATTCTCTTTGTATTTGTGTTAAAATTGGATTCTTTTCTGACAAAGGAAGATTGTAAGGGATTCCTTCCTCAAATCCATAATAACTTGTAGAACTTGAATATATCATTTTTTTCACACCACATTCAAGACATGCTTGAGCAATATTAAAAGTACCTTGACAATTTATCTTAAAATAATCAGGAAAATCTTTTCCTTGGTATGGCCCCCTTATAGCTGCAAGATGTATAACAATATCACATTCTTTCATAGATTCTTTAAGTTGCTCAAAATTAAGAATGTCTTGATCTTCAACTAAATCATATTTTATGATTTCGTGTTTGTTTAACAAATGATTGACAAGTTCATTGCCCAAAAATCCTGAACTACCTGTAATTAAAATCTTCATATTAATAATGAATAATGCTTAAGAATTAAAAAAGTTTCGTAAAAGGGGTCTGGGGGTAAATTGAATATAACATCGGGATTTAGAGAAGTTTCGTAGTGTAGTGGAGAAAATTTGGATGGAATCTGCAAAACGGAGCTCTTTAAGCCCTGTTAAGTCTGTGTGAAAATTTCAAAGAAATTTGAGAGCTTGCAAGGCGTGGGTCGCAGAGATTTTAAAGAAATCTCGAATAAGTCTAGTTAAGAGTTTTCTCAATCTTTTTTTTAGCACACCCTTTTGTTTCTTTTACTAAAAGAAGGTGTTGTTATAAGAATGGTGTTGTATTGATGCGCTCTTCCTCGCCTAAATGTATTATTTCTAGTTCTATTTGTTCGTTTTCAAATAGTTTTCTTATTTTAGTTATTTCTTGTCTTATTTCATTTTCTTCTTTGTAGAAGAATTGAATTATAACATTTGGTTTTTGAATGTTTATTATTAGTGAAGTTGTATTTTTAGAACTTCTTGCAAATTGTTTTATCTTTGATTTATTTTTTTCTGAGAATTTTTTTAAGTTTATTAGAAGTGCACTATAATTATATTCTAATTTTTCGTTGTTGAATTGTATTCTATTTCCTAAGATTATTTTGTTTTCTTTTAATTTTTTTAATCGATAAAATATTGTTGTGGTGTTGATTTTTAATTTTAGAGATAGGTCTAATAGTTTTATTCTTCCGTTTTTTGAGATTTCTTTTAAAATTTTATAATCTAATTCGTCTAATGTTATTTTTTTGTTCGTGTTTTTTAATAGTTCATAGTTTTCTTTTTCTGGATTGCTGATAAATTTTAATGGGTAGAGTTCTGCGAAGGAAGGGCTTATTAAAAGATAGTCAGTTAGTTTATTTTCTTCTTCGAATAATTGTGATATGAATTGTTCTAATTCGTCGTTATTTTTGAATATTGCATTAATATAAATGTCAAATTTCTCGAGAATTTTTCCATGAGAAATGCAATTCTTGTTTTTTGATAATTGTTTGGAGAACTCATCAGCCATTTTTGGCGTTTCAAATTTCAAAAATATAACTGCTTGTTTGTGAAATCCTAACTCAGAATAATTTATTATTGGAACAAATTGTTTAATTAAATCAGTTTGAAGATATTTATTTAAACGATATTCTACTTTATCTCTTGATATTTTAGTATTTTTAGCTATTTTAGAAATTGGCTCGTTATAGTTGTGATAGAGGTAATTTAGTAATTTGTAATCAATTTCTTTTAATTTCATAGTATTGTAAATACATATTAATTTAAATATCTTGTTATAATTTTGAATAAATTAGGATTTTTTAATAGAAAAGTTTAGATATTTATGTCCTATTATTATTTTGAGGCATAAAATGAACTATCAAATAAATGAAAAAACTCCAGCTGAACTGCGTTGTGTTATTGGAGCTTGCCCTGCGATTTATGAAGGAATTAAAGAAATTACACCTAAAGAACTTAAGTGCATTGCTGCAGCTTGTCCTTCAATCTACGAAGGATTTAAAGATATAACTCCAATTAGTAACCGTTGTGGTATTGGAGTGTGTCCCGCAATTTATGAATCTGAAAAAAAGAAAAATGTTTATTTAGTCATTGGAAAACTACTTCCAAAAAAGTCTTTGAATAATATTGGGCTTGGATATTTGGAAAAAAAAATCGGTGAAGACGAAGTTCTCATAGAAGTTCCAAGAACATTAATTGATAATTTGGGAAAGTGAAATGGGCTTTTTGATGAAAACTATTTATAATCAAGTTAGTGATTTAATTTCTGTTGGTTCTAGCGTGATTGATGTTGGTTGTGGCAAAGGAAAATTATTAATTTCTTTATCCCCAAAGATTGATTATGGTTTAGGAATTGATATTTCTGAAAGAAAAGTTAAAATAGCCAATAAAAAAAATAATTTAAAATTCAAAATTGAAGATTCCAGTAAATTAAATTCAAGTTACTCTTTTGATTATATTACTTCAATATTTTCTATTCACACTATGAATTATGTTAATCAAATGAAAACTTTAAATAATTTTTCAGAGATTGCAACAAATAAAATAATTGTAGATTTTGTTAAATCAAAATCAAGATTAAAACAACAATTAATTTGTTTTGATGAAATACTTGCAGGGCATTATTCTGCATATAAAACCTATATCGATGAAGGAATGAATTCTTTGATAAAAAAATCTAAATTAAATTTAATTAAAGAAATTGAAGGTAAATATGATTTTTATAAAATTTGGATTTGTAATTAATATAAGAACAACGAAAGTTGTTCACAACATGTCTAGGAGACTGGGCATTTAATTATTTTTTCCTTTTGTCCATAAAACTTCAAAATGATTGAGGTAACTATTTGCTGTTTTCTCATTTTTTATTAGAATGATAATTGGTTTTTCTTTGATTAGGTGAATTGCAACTTTATCTTCAAATATTGTTGTTGTAATTTCACTTTCAAATTCAAAGATGTTGTCACATTTAAACCTATATACGAGACATATTTAACATTTCACTCTGGATTAAATAATATTTATATGTATAGAGAAAAAGGGACTTGAGGGAATTAAAAGTCCTTTGGATGAATTGTAATGAAACTCTGTGGATGTTGATGATTCACTCCGGTCCTCGAAATCTCTGTGTAAATTTCTGTGAAAAACATTTTTCAGGCAATCGAAATCCTTGGGAAAGTTTCTCAAAAAATATTTAAAGCAATATTTAAAATGAAAAAGTGGCTAATATGGGTATGAAAAAGATTGGTGTATTATTTGGGGCTATGATTATGTTGTCATTGTTTAGCTTTGCTGGTGTTTTGGCTGCAGGATGTGACTTAGATATTTCTTTGGTTAACCAAGATCCTTATCCGGCTATTCAGGGTCAAGAGGTTAAATTAATTTTTCAGGTTGATGGAATTAGTAGCACTGAATGTGGTAAAGTTGAAATTGAATTGCTAGAAAAATATCCTATTACTTTAATGCCGGACCAGGTTAATTCTTATATTATTGAATCTGGAACTTTTAAGAAAGATTACAAGTCTTTTTTCTTAGCATCATTTGACGTGAAAATTTCTCCTGAAGCACTTGATGGGGATAATGCTATTGAAGTTAGGTATAAGCAAGGTTCAAATGGTTGGGTTTCTAAAGATTTTTATATTAATGTTCAAGATACTCGGGCTGATTTTGAGGTGTATGTAAAAGACTATGATATAACTACTAAGATTTTAACTTTTGAAATTTTGAATATTGCAGAGTCTGATATTGAAGCTTTAACTGTTATTGTTCATAAACAAGATAATGTTGAAATTAAGGGAGCCAATGCTAATATTGTTGGTGACTTAGATTCTAATGAATATACTACTGCTGAATTTGAAGCAACTCCTAAGTCTGGAGAAATTGAATTAACTCTTTTGTATTCTGATTCAATTAATGAGAGAAGAACTTTTAATGCTAAGGTTAATTATGAGTCTGCCTATTTTGAAGGTCTTTTGAAGGATGCTCCTAAGTCTAAGACTACCAAATATGTTATATATGGTGTGATTGTTCTATTGTTTGTTTGGTATTTCTATAGAAGGAAAAAGAAGAAAAAGGCTTTGGCTGAAAAAATGAAGAGTCGGAAGTAATTTTCATCAAAAACGTTCATAGTCCTCGAATCTTTTGTTTATGCTATTCTGCGGATCCATTTCTTGGGCCGGTAAAATCGATTGGTAAACGATTTTACAAGAAATGAATGAAGAAAAAGGCTTTAGTTGAAAATGGCTATGAATAATAAAAAGTAATTGCTAATCTATTCGTAGTTTATTTTAATAAAAAGAATGATTATAGTTTTTTATGAAAAACGAATCATCTCTTGACAGATATTTAAGATTTATTTTTGCAGTTGTTAGTTTTTTTATTGGGTTTTTTTATTTGAAAAATGTTTGGCAATATGTAGCTTATATTATTGGATTAATCTTTATAATCACTTCATTTACTGGATTTTGTGGTATCTATAAATTGCTTGGAATTTATACTATAAAAAAGAAGAAATAATTCTGGTCTTAAGTATTAGATAGGTATGTATTGGGACTATGATGATATTGCTTCACTTTGTTCAGCTATTCCGGGCAGATTGGATTATCACCTGCGGCGCGGGCATGTAAATTATAAATAGGTAGGTTTTTATAATTTTTTTTTGGTATTTATGTATGAATAAATTAAGACTCTTTATTAACAACTGGAATAATGACCCAGAGAAAGCCTTCTTAGACATAAATTCTTTTGTTAAATTTATTATAAGACCACGATATCTAATTCCATTCTTCCTTTCTCTTATTGTTTTCCACATTATATTGAATTTAAGAGTAATTCTCTCAGACTTGCCTTCATATTTTAGATATTTATTTTTATCAATCATAATCCCTATTTCACTATTCTATTTACTAGTTTATATCATTAAGAGAATTAAGAATGCTGATTTAAACAAATGGAAAAGATCTCAGACACTTCAAGAGAATTATCTAAATAATAAAATCTTAAACTTATTTTTAAGGTCATTTTTTAGCACTATAGCTATCATTTTAATTATAGTATTTATGTTTTCGTTATTTTATTTTGCATTATCATTTGTTTTCTTTCTTCTTGGTTGGATTGGACTACTATTTAATGGGGGAGTAGAAGCCTATATTAAAATTGTTATTGTATTTTTGTACTCGTATTCAGTCCTTCAAATTTCATTCCAATCCTTAAATAAAGGAGTAATTACAAGGAAGGACTTGGTTCTGTTTGCTTTTGACAATTTCGAAGAGTCCAGTAATAAAGATAGAGACTTCTTTAAATTATTAAGTTATTTGAAAAACTCTTCATTAAATACAAAGCATGTAAAACCCTTCTCAAAAAAGATAATTAATTCTATCGTTAATTATTATCTTAATATGGGATACATATTGATTAAAAAAGAAAAAATATATGAAGAGTTATTGCCGAAACTTAAAAAAATTATTGAAGATGAGGACTATAATAATTTACTCGTTTATTTAGAATATGTTGATAAATTTTCTAAAAAGAATGAATTATACTATAAGAAACAGAAGTCTTTCTTGATTCATTTACTGCCTGGAGAAAAAGATCTTGATGAAGAAATACTTCTATTATCACTAAAATTAGATAAGTTGAAAAAGAAACCATCTTCAAAGATGAAAGAGATTTTATGGTACCACATTCTGACAAGAATGGTCTGGGGGGTTATTGCAATAGCCATAATTCTGTTTTGTGCATCGATTATTAATGTTGATAAATTCTTGCCAATTTTGAAATTATTATTTTAGATATAGGGCTAATATCTACAGAATCCATAACTTACTACATTCCCCATTCTGGGTTTGTTTTTCGCTTTAATTCCGCTATTTCTTTTAGAACTTGCATATCGTCGCCGTTTAGGAGGTCTTTGTTCTTTTTGAATTCTCTAAACTGGGATTCTCCTATGTTTGTGTATAAGTACTTTTTATCTTTAAGTTGTCTTTCGTAATTTACTCCTGGTAATGACATTGCGACTTCTTGACCTGTTGTTGCTTCTTTTACTGACTTTTGTTCGTGTTGGATGTTTTTTACGCTTCCAACTTTTTCGTCATTTTCATCAATCATTGAAAGTTCTGAAGTTAATTTCCCACCGAGTACTCGAACTCCGAAGATTGCTGGTTTTGTATTTCTGAATACGTATTGCGGGAGAAGTTCAAGTTTACAAATTGTAGATAGACCCATTAGTCTTTTTTTCTCGATATCTTTTTGTTTTTGTTGTCTCCATTCTACTAAGTCTTCAATTAATTTATATACAATATCATTTGTTATTATTTTTGTTTTTGTTGAAATTTCCTGGACATCTTCACCCACATCAACATTAAAGCCAACGATTACAGAGTCTAACTCGTTTATTTCTAAGTTTGCCTTTGCATTAATTGCGTCTTTTTTATTGATCTTTCCAATCCCTGCTCTAACTACTGGAATATGATGTTGCTTTAAGAGAACTAATAATGCTTCTAGGCTTCCTAAGGAGTCTGCTTTTGCGATGATTCCTTGTTTATCTGTTTTGATTGATTCTCCTAGTTCTTTTTTGAATTTTTTTCTTAATTCTTCCATGTTGTTTTTATATAGAACAAATGGCATTCCTGGCAAGATTTCTGTTTTTTCTACTAGTTGCATTCTAATGCCTGTTGAGGCTGTTACCTTATCTTTGGCCTTGAATTTGGAAGAAAGGGGCTGTATCTCTTCTAGAATACGAATTTTCGATACTATAGGCTCACCATCAAAGGAAGCAACTGCTATTTGGTCTGTTCTTTTTAATTCTCCATCATAGAGAATTGCTTCAATATATGGTGTTGTATTTTCTTTTTTTATTTCAAGCATTACACCTTTTGGTTCTTCGTTTAGTTGAAGTTGTTTTGTTAAGAATTTTTGACTTAAACCACAAAGCATCATAATCAATTCGGAGATCCCTTCTCTTGAGACTGCACATGTTGGAACCATTGCGATTTTTTTTGTATAGTCTGTTATGTTGTAGAATAAGTCTGCATCTAGACCGTGAGCTTGTAGTGAACCGATTAGTGTATAGTATCTTTCATCAAACATTTGTTTTACTCTTTCTTGTTGCCCTTCTACTGACTCTTGGATTGATTTTTCTGATTTTCTCCAGCCACCGATTTTGTCTACTTTGTTTAGGGCAATAATAAAAGGTGTTTTGTTTAATTTTAGGATTTGAATAACTTCTGCGGTTTGGGGTTTGATTCCTTCTGTTATATCGATTACTAGAACTGCTAGGTCGGCTAGTGAGCCTCCTCTTTTTCTTAGGTTTGTGAAAGCTGCATGGCCAGGTGTGTCGATTAATAGGAATCCCGGGATGTCTAGTTTGATTCCAGATTTTTCGATTAAAGGGCAAGCTGCTTTTAGCTGGTCCATGGGATATGATGTAAATGAGATTTTTTGAGTAATTCCTCCGGCTTCGCCTCCTTGAATAGAGGTGCTTCTAAGGCAATCCAAAATTGAGGTTTTTCCGTGATCTACATGTCCAACAACTGTCACAATTGGTTGTCGAGTTTTCTTTTCCATGGAGATTTTAGTGAGAATTAGCTTAAAAAGATTGTTAAATAGTTTTTAGTTGTTAGTCTTTAGTTCTTAGAAGTATTTTTAATGATTTACTTAAGCTGGAGGACTTGAAGTTATGAGGGGTGGGATAAAAAAATGGGATTGTTATCAAAAGTGAATATATTTTATGATTTTTATTAAATAACTATTATTAAGGTTTTCATCAATATTGTAGTATGAAGTTATCACACGATTATTCGTGTTTTAATATAAAAAGAAAAAAGATGGACAGCGAAGATTTAGTGTTATTGACTTTGGATTTGGATATTCCGAATCTGTGGGAAAATGCTCTTGTTAAGAAATTTCCAAAAGCAACGTTTGCGATAAAGCAAGCAAATCCTTTAGGTGATGATTCCTTCTCGGGATTATTAGAAATTAAGGGTGTAAAACTTAGAGAAGTTAATAAATTTCTTGAAGATAATTATCCACTTGTAACTGTTGATAATTTTTGTAAAGAAGCTAATCTTTTTCATTATTTAGCTCCTGATGAAATACTCTCGAAGGTTGTTAGGGAGTCTAAAAGTGTTTTGAGTTGGCCAGTTCCTCTTCTTGAAAATCATAAAAGAGTTAAGTTTGTAATTAAGGGTGGAAAGGTCAATGCTGTTATGGATCCTTTAGAAGCCGACGGGATTGAAATAAAGAAATTTTCAAAGGTTAAGGTTGATTTTAATTTGAAGGAAATTTTAACGCCAAAGCAAAAAGAAATTCTGGCACCATCTTTAAAACATGGGTATTATAGCTTTCCAAAAAAGATTAGTTTGAATGCTTTATCTAAAAAAATTGGAGTTAGTCCAAGTACTTTGTGTGTCCATTTGCAGAAGATTGAAAGTAAGATTCTGAATTCTGAGTATCAAGATTTGTTGTTTAATTTCTAACGATTGATAAATAATTTATTGGTTTTTATACAAATTAAATCAAGTACACGGATGCAAGGGAAATTTATTGCATACACAGATTCTTCAAGAACGCGAAGGAATTGTTGTGTACACGGATTGGGCATATTTGTATTGAATGACAACATTGTGTTTTAAAATAGAATATTAAATGATAAGAATGTATTATGACAGAATTGTGAATATAAGAATATATTCGCTGATGAGGAGATTTTTCCTTTTCTTTGAATATGTTCGTCGTATACTATTAATAAATTACAGTTAACTAATTAATATGGCCAATGAAAAAGAAGTTGTTGAGTTGTTAAATAAAAATAATGAAGGATTGACAATAACTGAAATTGTAGATAAATCTAAATTTTCTAGATCAACTATTAGGACAATTCTTGCTAAATTGGAAGGTGCAAGAAAAGTTAAGGTTAAGATTATCGGGATGGCAAAACTTTATACTTTGAAATAGGTAAATAGGGTATAACTAAATATGATGGAGAATAAATTAATTGAATCTGCAAGCTCAATGAATTTATTTAATCTAAGATGAAATTTATTCAGATATATATCATTGTGTCGTTGATATTGCTTGTTTTTGGTGGAGCTGTTTTATTTTTAACAACGAGTTATAATGATTATAGCCTTCTTTCTAAAAATTATCCTCAGGAAACAATTGATCTGTCAATGATGGCTGCTAGGACTTTAGATTTGACTATTAATGAAAAATTAGAGAACTCTCTTTTGATTGCAAATTTTCCTAATGTGAGAGATGTCTTTAATGATTATTCTGAAAATAATGAAGTGAGTATTAATGAGTCTTTGAAAAGAGATTTGTTTACTGCTTTAGAGTTTTATGACGGTCTTGACATTGCTCTTATTTCTACTGAGATGGAAATTTTATTTCAGGCTAATGACTTGTCATATGAATCTTTTTTGAACGAAAAGCTGGGAATGATAAAGTCTCAAAAAGATTCAAAGATTTATCATTTTCATTATGGGAACGGAGAGAGTATGTTTATTTTAATAGCACCTTCATTCAGAGATTCTTTTGAGGGGGAAATTATTGGATTTGTTTTGATGGAGTTAAGTAAAGAAAGCTTGGAAGAAGTTATTTCTAGGAAAATCAGTGATGAGGTTACTGAGATTTATGTATTAGATTATCACGAAGATTCTATTACCAAGATTTTATCTTCAAAAGGTGAGAATCTGGATTTTATGAATGTGAATGATTTGGTGGCGAGACAATGTTTTGATATTGAAAATGGGAATACGAATAAAGAGACTTTGAAATCTATGAAGTCTTTGAATCGAGAGGGGCATAATGTTCTGAGTGCTCATAAATATATTCCTTCTATTTCATGGTGTGTTATTGTTGAAACAGAGTTTGACTATAAAATACTTGGTTTGACTTCTAGTGAATCTAAGTTTTTGTTTTATATCCTTTCATCTTTTTTCATTTTAGGATTTTTAGTGTCTTTAATTGTGGGAGGGGTTTATTCTTTGAAGAAAAATGATTAAAGTTGGTAATTTAATAATCATAATTATGTTTGCTCTTTTGCTTATCACAACAAGTGCTATGTTTTATCAAGAATATTCTAAAGAAGATATTGCATTAAAAGATAAAATAGAGGATAGAGTTTTATCTATGGCACATTCCGAGCAGAATCTTCTGACTAATTATATAAAAGAAAAGGAAAATCAAGCTTTATTTGTCTCTTCTTTGGACGGGGCTAAAGATGTCCTTTTACAAAAACCTATTGTAAAAGAAGAGTTAGCAAGAGAAAGTGTTCGGAATTCAATGGGTGTTCTTAAAAAAGAGGTTGAGAATTATATGATATTTAATAAAGACAAGACTTTGGACGAATTATTGCAAGACTCTACTCTTATAGACATTGTTCTTCGTAATACTGACACAGAACATTATAATTTTTTATATCAGTTAGAAGGAAATCAAATTATTATACATCCTGAGGATGTTTATGTAGGGCAGGAATTTAAAGAAATCCTTGAAATCGCACCTGAATTTATAGCCTTGGCTGAAAATATCTCTGCTGGTGAGAGGTACCTGGAAGGAGAATATAAATTTATTGATTCAAATGGAGAGACTCATAATAAATTTGCGGCTATTGAATTAATATCAATAAAAACAAGTGACGGGAAAGTCTTGGTTCTAGTATCTACAGTAAACTTGGACAATTATATGGTATATGAGTCTATACCAACTATACTTGAAAATCGGTTTTCTGACTTAATTGAGGTATCTCAATTTAGTAATGTTATGATTATCTCTTCTGAAGGAAGAGTCTTTTATGACTATGGGAAGACTGATATTGAGGGGGTATCTTTAAATCAGAATTTTGAAGAACATATTGATATTATTAATTTACTCGGGAAAAAAGAAGTCAGCATAATTGGCCCAGTTCCTTTGATTGGGAAAAGCAAATCGTATGTCTTTTTAATTTTTGTTCCGATTATTAAAAATGGGGAATATCTTGGTTTCTTTTTGTATGAATATCCGGCAGAAAGTGTTTATGATTTGCTTGCAATGAAACATAAGAGTGATATTGACTGGTCTTCTTTTTTGGTGAATTCTTATTATTTACTTGCAAGTCCTATTGGTGAAGATAAATCTGATGTTCTTGTTCAGGATATTTCTTACGCCAATGTAGAGAAATGCTTTGCGGAGAAGGTCTCTAACTTTTATGCCAAATATGAAGGCACTGAAGGTTATCATCAAGCTGCATCTAAATATCTTAATTATGCTGGAGATTCTGTTCTTGGAGTTGGATTGTCGATAAATGATAACTTGTGTTTAGTTTTAGAAGCTGATTATAAAAATACATTCGTAAAAGAGTTGAATAAAAAGGATATATTAGATTTCCTTTCAATTATTGCCCCTCTGATTTTTGTTATACCATATTTATTGTTTACTCGGAAGTATTTGAATAGGAAATACAAGCTGGTGTTGAATAAAAAGTCTAGGAAATCTTTTGAATTTAAACCTCTTTGTGATTGTACTCTCCCAAACATGATTATTATTTCATTTGTAACTGCCGCTATAATTTTTGTTGGCATAACTTCTTTCTATGGTGCTTGGAATAATACAATTACTTTCCATGAGAATATATTTGATGCTCTTTTGATTGGCCTTGGGATATCATTTGTTATTCTTTCCTTTAAGATAGCTCCCTTGAAAGAAAAACTCTTTGTACTTCTTGGCGCGGTTTCATTTGTTGGTATTAAAATATTGGAAATTTTTGCTCAGTTGATTTATATTAGTAATAATGTGAATTTTCCGGAATGGTTGACTTTGGTTGTTTATTTTAGATATATTTCATTGGTTCTTATATTTGAAGGGTATAGGAGGCTGGTTAAATGATTTGCTTTTCTTTTGTTCCATTCGCTTGTGATTATGGGTGCCAAAATTTCAGGCAGGTTAAATCTATTGTTGACAATTTTGCAGGCAATCGGAAATACTTGGAAAAATTTCCGATGCAAAACCGTCTGGGGAAAAGATTTAACGAAATTTTGTATGGTGTTGAAGGGCATTCTGTTCTGTTTATGCCGTGCCAAAATTTCAGGCAGGTTAAATCTATTGGAAAAAGATTTAACGAAATTTTGTATAGGAGGCCATTCAAATGATAAGTTCTCTTATTTTGATTTTTATGATATTATTGCCGGCTATTTATTTATTGTATCAAACAATTGATACTATTTTAACAAAGAAAAATATCTCTGATTTTTATTTTTTCTGGATTCTGGCTTTTGTTTTTATTTTTGACACAGTATTGAATTTTTATGCTGATTTTAATCCTAAATATTGGGCAATATCTTTTTTATTAGTAGCTATTTTAATGGTTAAATGGATATTTAATTTTTATAGGAGGTTGTCGAGATGATTGATACAACAACATTGTGGATAATTGTTTCACTTGTTTGGGCGATTTTATTTTATTTGATTTTAGGCGCAGCATTCATACCTTATTTGGGAGATAAAAAAAAGAAGGTTAATATTCTGTTTACTTTGTTCATAATCTTCTTTTTTAAGAAAATATTTGATTTTATAATCTTTATTGACGGTAGTCTTTCTTGGATGTTAACCCTAAACACTGTGATTGAAATTTGTTTATATTTGTTTCTTGTCTATTTCTTATTTGAAAATTGGGAAAAAACAAATACAAAGATTTCAGTTTTGTTAATAACTTTGGGTATAATTTCCATTATTATTGGAGCAATTAAAGATAATGAGTTCTTTTCGATAATTGACTCAATTGTTGGAGTTATATTCTCTGGTATAGTGGGGATATTTCTTCTTGATTATTTTGTAGGTGGATTTAAGTTTACTTTTAGGATTAAAAATAGAAAGTTCATTTATGTGTTAATTGGAATTGTTATATTAATTTCTTCTTTCTTTGTTTTTATGCCAACAACGGATAAAGCTATGACTAATGAGTTGGTGATTTACAATTGGGATGATTATTTTGGTCCAACGACTATTTCTGATTTTGAGGAAGAATTTGGTATCAATGTTACGCTTTATTCACATGAAGATGAATCTATGGCATATCTAGATGCGGTTGAATCTTATGGAAAATATGATTTAATTATTTTGAGTGATACTTTGATAAAGAAAGGAATAAGTGAAGACAATCTGGAGATTATAAATAAAAAGAATATTCCAAATTATAGATTCATTTCTGATAGTTCTTTAGATAAATCTTCAGATATAGGAAATCAATATTCAATTCCTTATTTATGGGGGACCACCGGGCTTCTTTTGAACACCAAGTATTTACCTGATGAAGATAGTTGGGGTATTTTTTGGAATAAGAAATATCAGAATAAAACTGCTATATTAGCAAGTTCTATAGATGCCATTCCTGTCGTCTCTAAATATATTGGAATTGGAGTATTACCTCTTAATGAAGCCAATTTGAAAAAAGCTTTTAGTTTCTTGGAATTGCAAAAAATTAATATTCGTGGAGCACTTCCCATGTCTGATATAATTGATTTAATGGTCTCTGAAGAAATTTGGGCAGCTGAGGCTTTTAGTGGAGATGTTCTTGTGGCAATTGAAGGATATCCCGATTTGGAATATATTATTCCTTATGAGGGGGGAGTTATTTGGTTAGATAATTTTGCTATTATGAAAGGTGCAAAAAACAAGGCTGCTGCAGAGACTTTTATTAATTATATTTTAAGGCCAGAGGTTTCTGCAAATATAACAAATTATCAATCTTATGCAACCTCAAATAAGGCTGCTGAAAAATATATTAGCCCGGATATATTAAATAACTCGGCGATTTATTTAGATGAGGCTTCATTGAGAAGAGTTAGTTATGCTTCTGAGGTTGAACAACCTGAAGAAATTGTTAAACTTCAAGATAAATTATGGGAGGAATTATATGGGTAAGCTTTTTTGTCTATTGTTTTTATTGCTACTAATTCTACCTAGCTTTGCGTCTTCTTTGAGTGTCGTTGTCCATGTTCCTGAGAAGTATACAGATGTTTCGGCTGGTGATAGATTTTATTTTGCAGTAGAGGTTAAATATCCTGAGAATCCGAGGCGGAAAGATTTAAGACTGGAATATACAATTATAACTATTGATGGGGAGTTAATTGCTCAGTCTAAGGCACTTAAGGCTGTTGAAACTCAGGCTTCTTTTATTGATTTTATTGTTATTCCTGAGTCCACAGATAGTGGGCTTTATTTAGTGAATGTTGAAATAAAGGATTATGAAATTCTGAGTGAAGAGGTTAGTTCTAGTTTTAATATTGTTGGCAATAAAGACGATGAACTTAAATTGTATTTTATGATTATGATTGGGGTTGTTTTGTTCTTGGCTATATTGGTTTTATTTCAGATATTTAGAGGGAGGAAGAAGCGGTGATGAGTTTTTAGTCTTTAGTTGTTAGTCATTAGCTGGTGATTTTCAATTGTTAGAAGAGCTTGGATGAATATATTCGTGGAATTGGTTATATTGTTTGGTTAATTTTATTTATTGATGGATGAAGATTTAAAATCAAGTGCGGCTTGTGGGTTTTGTGAAGAATGTGATCGAAAGCTTTGTTGTAATTGCGGTAAATGTTGTCATTGTGGGGAATGTAATTGTGCGAAGTGCCATCCGAAAGAAGAGGATAATGAAGCTAGGGTTACGGAGCTTGTTAATTATCCATAGTTGATTTTTATGGCTCTTCTCCCAATTTTGACTAACTCAAAAGTTTAATTCATTGATATTTACCAACATTAGCTCATTAAAGACAAAAAAAGACCTTCGCTATCGCCGTTTCACAAGTACCTCTACTAACATAAATCGCTTCGGGATTTATTCCTTCAATAAATTGAATAGAGAAGGCATCAGAATTGATAAGTTTAATTATCGACTCACGGGTACCCCCTTGTGCTAGAACCTGAGACTCAGGCCATCAGGTGCAAATAGTGTATTTCAAACAGAAAAATACCGTCAATTTTAAAAAAATAATTTGACACTATTTGCTTCTGTCAGCGGCGATAATTCAAAATTTATATGAGCGGAGCGAACAATTTTTTCAGGTGATAGAAGTTATGTTGAGATTTAGAAATAATTGTGTTTTTGGTCAACATTAGGAGAAGAAGTATTTTTATAAATCCAGTTTTCCCTAAGATTTATTAATTGATTTTTCTATAATTATATATGAAAGAATGGACAATTGAAGATTTGAATGATGAGTATGAGTTAGATTTAGATAAAGCTGTTAAGTTGATTAAAGAGGAGAAGGCGAAGCTTGTTCTTGTTCAGTTCCCTGACGGCTTAAAGCAGTATGCTACTGTGATTGTTGATTTTTTAGAAGAGAAGACCAATGCGGAGTTTTTTATTCATCTGGGTGATTGTTTTGGGGCTTGTGATACTCCTGTTGGGATGGATAATCTGGGGATTGATTTGATGATTCAGATCGGGCATAATGCGCTGATGCCAAACTACCTGACTCAATAATTTTGTTTCTTTTTGATTTATACGTCGTTATTTCCTTACTCGTGTAAAAGTACTACACAACGTAAGAAAATGCCTAGTCTAAATTCAAAAATAAATCAAAATGGAAAAGTGGGTTTCTAATATATTCGTGTGAAGTAATATATTCTTTGTTTGCTTGTTATTTTTATGGATGAAGATAAAAAAACAGCTTTAGATTATGGCAAATGTAATGAATGCCTTTCAATACTTTGTTCTAATTGTGGAAAATGTTGCAAATGTGGTGAATGTGATTGTGAAAAATGCCATCCAAAAGAATCAGATAATGAACCTGATGTTAAAGAGGTTCCTGTTAATTATAGTTAGTCGAGGAGACATTAGAGAGAAATATTACGCACCCGCTACGCTTCGTCCGCCTTTCGGCAGGACGCGCTTGCTCTGCTAAGACAATTAAGTTAAGCCATCATCCCTTCGGGATTTGGGGTGGGTTATTGATAAACAGAGTTGAGATAATTATGGTAGAATTCTTTACTTGAATTTAAACATTCTTTTTAGATATGGCCAATGCCATAGTGTGTGGAAAATTGATATTGAGGCGAAGGGAATTCCTGCGTAGACGTGCCAGGTTAAAATGTTAAAGGGTAGGGGTATTGCCCAGCCATATTCAATTTTGATTACAAGTAGAATCCCTAGGATTGCTGAGATTAGAAATGTTAATAGGAGTAGGATGTTCCAGATTTTTCTATGGTTTCGTAAAGAAATTACTTTTCTTTTTGATAGTAATAGAGTTAGAAAGTAGAGTAATATTGTAAAGATTGTGATTGGCAGAAAATTGTAATGTGTGCCTGTTATGGCTTGTTGTGGAGCTGGTGTTTGTTTATTTGGAATGTCAAGTGCTATTTCTTTTGCTATTGATGGCTCTAGGCCGTAGTTGTCGTGTAATAATTGAAAGGGGTGGTTATTTGAAACTTTAATATTTAGATATTTTGATAGTTCTTCTGTGTAGTCTTCTGGGTTAATATTATAGACAGTTGCTACTTCTGTTACTGTTAGTTCTTTTAGTTCTTGGCCAGTTAGGATATCGTGTGAATCTTCAGCCGCTACTACGGGAACGGATAGCTGTATAGTTTGTGAGGTTCCTGATTGGACTGGTTTTGGTTGGCCGTGGTCACATAAATTGTCGTTGTTTGTATCAAGGTATGCTCCACAAGCTGGTGAGTCGCCTGTACAATCATCAACACAAGTGTCCCATGCTGAAACTAGAGAGATTAAGAATAATGATAGAAATAGGATTGTTAGTAGTTTTCTCATAGATGGATTAGGGATTTTATTTTTATAAAGATTAGTAAACTGCAAGATAAAGGGGTAGATTTGAAGTAGTTTGGGGTTGAATGGGGAGTTTTGGGTGAAAGACAGACTAACATCAAGGAAAACCAAGGCTATTGATATGAGGGTACCAATGGCATGACCCGATATGGGAAGCTGGGCCTCAGTTGAATTAATGTTAGCCTTCGGCTTTGCTCGTTTGAGTTTAATTCTTTGGTGATTGAGAAATTACAAGTTGTACAATTGAGCCCTATTAGAACCGAGTATTGTTCCAATATATCTGGGGGAGTTATCGATTATTTTACCAAATTGGTTATGACGGCAGATTGATATGTTCAGTTAGTTTAGGGTGCCAATGGCATGACCCGATATAGGAAGCTGGGCCTCAGTTAAATTATTCCTCGCGATGCGTGCATAGGGGGTATACTAATCAAAAAATATATGCAAAAATGCAGAAGATTGTGATTAATGAGGCTTTATTTAATAAGTCCATTCTGTTTAGAAAGTCAATTAACTAGGGCTTGTCAAGTTAACGGGAAATAGAATTGATGTCAAGTGAAGGGAGTTATTTCTTAAAATGCTCTTTTATAAGATTTATCA
>JAQICZ010000015.1 GCA_027858295.1 Nanobdellota archaeon
TCTAGGACTTGCATGACATTTCTTGATTCTTCCTTGTATAGTTTCATATTAACAGGTAAGAACACACCACGCGGACATAGCTCTTTGGCTTGGAGATCAGGCATTGCTGAGAACACACCGAATTCTCTTGCCTTGTAATTCGAGGCACTAACAACGCCTCTTCTGGATGTTCCACCTACTATTACGGGTTTTCCTTTTAGGGTTGGGTCGTGTTTCTCTTCGACTGAGCAGAAGAAACAGTCCATGTCTATGTGGGCTAGGATGGTCATGTTGAGGTTAAGATTGAGGGGTTTTAATATATTTGTTGGGGAGGGTATTACCGAACAGTACTCAGAAAACTTTTTCTAGTCAGAATTCCATCTAGGAAGAACTGGGGGTGATGAGAGTCAACCCTCTCAACACTTCTCACTTTTTACATTGAGGTGCATAGGCACAAAGGAGGTAAAAAATAAACAAATGATAAATATTAATTGAAAACGAACAGGAGAAACCAAAATTAACAATTTTATCTTCTATTTATAAAAATGCAATAAAAAAGGCAGAAATAAATACTAAACTAAGAGTAACCAATAGATTAGAACAACTTTTAAAATGACAATAAAATTATTAATTGGAAAAAATTTAGAAAAACTAACTAAAACATTAAAAATTTTACCTATTAGTAACTGGAAGAAAAAAGAATTTAATGAATATTATTGTGCTCCCCATTTGGCTTATTCTGAAATGGATTCTGAAACTAAATATGTTAATTATACAACTTTTTTGGATAGTTTTAAGATTAACCTTAGTAGAGAAAAACATTGGGAACAAGATTCATACACCCGTTATTATTTACGAATTTATACAAGAGAAGAAGCTGATCAAAAAAAATATTTGGATGCAAAAAGAGGATGTGATTGTCTTGAAGACACTATCAAATGATTATAGGAAAAAATAAACAAAGAATATGAAAAAAATAATGAAAATAACAAAATAAAAATAAAAATTTCAATTCTACTTCAAACTCAAACGACCGAACCCGATACAAAATGTCGTTAAAACTTTGCCCAGACGACTTTACATTGAAAACTTTTCCAAGGGTTTTCAATTGCCTGTAAAGTTGTCCACAAGGGTTTTAACCCGTCTGAAACTTTGGCATCCATATTCCCAGATGAATGGGTATAAGGGTAACATTAATTCAATTTGCTTTGAGCTAATTAAATATATCAATATGCTTTAAATTGTTGAAACTATATACATAATTATAATGAATGACCTTTTAATTTATTAAATTCATAAGATATTTCTTTGAATTTTCTTTGAGCGAGTTCTGTATTTGTTGTTATTGAATTTGGTATATCAATTATTTCTGCATCATTTGTTTTTGTGTCGTAGATTGCGAATGTTGGCTTCCCTGTTTTGTAAGCTCCGACTTCTCCTGGGTTTAGTAATAAGCAGTCGCCTATCATTTCTTTGTGTTTTAAGTGATTGTGCCCGTAGAATACTGCATCGTAGTCGCTTGATTTTGCCATTGATTTTGCTATCATTGGATAATGTGTTAGGAATAGGTTTCTGCCATCCACTTCTACTTTGTCATAATTATCAAATCCTATTTCTAAATTACTTTCTTCTTTAAATGAGAACTTTGTAATTAATGCTTTATCTCCGTCATTATTTCCCCATATTGCAAAAACTGGTAATTTTGAAGAAACTAGAAGGTTTGCTATTGCTGCACCTGCGAAGTCACCTAGGAAATATATTTTTTCTGCCTCAGTTTTGTAAATTAGCTCTAGGGCTAGAACTAAATTATGTGCATTATCATGAACGTCTGAGATTATTGCAATTTTCATAGTCTTTTATTGTGGACAGTGTTTAAATTATTTGTTGTGGTAATTAAAACTGAAATTTGAACAGAAGGCAGATTGATATGGGGGCCGTTCAATTAATTCTACAGGCATACTTGGTTGGATGTGAGTTGCTCAATTGAGATCTATTATTAGAACAATTACTTGACTATACATAGTGGAGTTATCTATCTGAATATTTTATTGGATAAAAACAGAGGGCAGATTGATATGGGGACAGTTAAATTAATTCTACGGGCATACTTGGTTGGAGATTATTACACAACTGAGTGTTTATTATACTTTAATCATACCAAAAACTTAAACTCAAACGACCGAACCCGGAGGGTAACATTAATTCAATTTGTCTTAATATTAATTTTCCTAAACTAATTAAATATATCAATATGCTTTAAATTGTTGAAACTGCTGTTTTTTATAATTAAATGGAAAGTTTTAATTGTTCTAATGCTCTATTGAAGATTTCTAGGGAGTCTTCGAATTTTATTTTTTTGTAGACTTCTTCTTTTGTTGCCCAGAGGCATTCTTCTATTTCTTCTGGGTCGTTTGATTTTGTTTCGAAGGTTTTGGTTTTTGGTTTTGCTAGGTAGTAGCCTACGGTTTTATCGTAGTCGTGTTTTTTATTGATGTATTTGTAGTGCAGTTCTTCGTAGAAGTTTGGTTGGACTTCGATTTCTAGGTTTGTTTCTTCTTTTATTTCTCGATGAAGTGCGTGCATTTCATCTGTTTCCTTGTTTTTGATGCCTCCTTTTGGGAAGTCCCAATGGCCTTTGTTGGCTGCTGTTTTTTTTACTATTAGGAATTTGTTATCGTTGTGTATTATTGCTCCGACTGATTTTACTTTTTTGTAGCGGAGTTTGTGTCTTATTTTTAAGAACTCTTGCTCATTTACGCCTCTATCTCCTAGATCTGAATAATCTTTTACTTCGTGGAAGTCTGTTCCTGCTGAAGCGATTAGGTTATTTGTTTTGCAGATGTTCCTATATTTTTCTCTTAGTTCTTCTGCGTTGTCTAGATAGTTATAGGTATTATCTACTTCTATACCATCTCCTCCGAGTTTTATGAATTTATCAATAAAGTAATCATCATATTCTCTAAGTTGTCCTGGATGGGCTAGAATTGCGAGGCCACCTGTTTTCTGGATTATTTTAATTGTCTCTTCTATAGATAGTCCCTTGCCATAAACCATTGCGGGTTGCCCCCAACCAAGGAGTTTATTGAAAACATCTTTTCTATTCTCAAAATCATTTGGGTATTTCTCTAATAATAATTCTGCTATAATTGGTTTGCCGAAGTGGCCTCTTTTTTCTAAATCGGAAAAGGCTATTTCATAGTTAAGCTGTTTTAATTTTTCGATAATTTCTTTTGCAACAATCTTCCCCTTTTCTTTATTTGTTTCTTTTATCTTTTTTATTTCTGGATTTGTGTGATCAATGAACAAGCCTACAATATGAACTTCTTTTACTTTATTTTCACAGTCACAGGATATTTCAATTCCTGAGATTATTTCTATTGGTTTATCTCTTGAATGTTCTAAAGCCTCTTGAGTCCCGGTAACTGTGTTATGATCTGTTATTGCAATCCCTGGTAATCCTTTTTTTATTGCGTAGTCCACTAGTTCTGTTGGTGAGAGTTTACCGTCTGATGCTGTTGTATGGGTATGTAGGTCGTAGATCATTTTAAACTTCTAATTGCCTCCTCTTTTATGTGTTCTCCGAAATTTCCCCATTTAATATATTTTGGAAAATCTTTTGTGTTAATGAATTTTCTTTGGCAGATTAAATTTAAATCTGGGTCTGGAGTTTGTTCTTTTACTTCTTTTATTTTCCCAGAGCATCTTAGCAAATAATGTTTTGGCTTTTCACAATTTTCTGATTTTGGAATCATTTCTATTACTCCAAATATTTTTACTGAATCTTCTTCTAATACAACATCTGCTTCTTCTAGTGCTTCACGGATTATTGCAGTTTTCCAGTCTTCGCCTTCTTCTATTTTTCCACCTGGAAGTCTCCAATTGCCTTTTCCATCATCATTGATTAATAGATTGTTTTCTTTATCAAAGAAGAAGCCGTAGACTTGCCATAGAGGTGATATATTAGAGATATCTATGCATCCTAGATAAGTTGCTTCATATGTTTGCCCTGCAAATGTTTGTAATTCTTTCATTTTATTCCTCTATGTATTCGATATTATAATCACCCTCGAAATGATTATTATTATTTATTTCTCGAACTAGTAATTCGTCTTTGTTTTTTTCTATTATTGTCATGGAGCAGTTGTCTATTATCATGTCTTGCCAGAGGTTTTCGTTATTTAGGACTTGGATCTTTTTTACAAAGTATCTTATTATGTTTGCGTGGGCGAAGACTAATATCTTTTTTTCTTTGGAGTTAATTAGTTCTTCGAAGATTTCGTCTGCGTTTTTTTGGTCTATTTCTTCTCTGCCTGGAGATGTACCTTCTTTGTCTGGGCCGCCTATTAAAACTCTATAAACTTCTTTTAGTCTTTCGTCTTCTGTATAATCTTTTGTGTATTCTTCACATGTTTGTTTTGCTCTTAGGAGAGTGCTTGAGTAGATTTTGTCGAATTTTTGTTTTCTTAGTTCTTTTGCTAGTTTTTTTGCTTGTTCTAAGCCTTTTTTTGTTAGGGGCGTTCCTTCTACTTTATCATCTGCGTCCCCGTGTCTGATTAAAATTAGTTTCATTTGGGATTAGTAGGAGCTTGGGTCTTATAATAATTTCGAATGTTCTGTGGCAAGGGGAGACAGATTAATATAAAGGTACCAATGGTATGACCCGCTAGGGGAAGCTGGACCTCAGATTGATATTCAGGAGTTAAATTAATGTTATCCTTCGAGCGAGGGAATCTATTTGAGAACTACTGAACATTAAAAACAAATATATAACATTGCATTCAATTAGATATAAAAAAGACTAAAGGTAAATAATAGGATGAAAGAAAAGATAAAGAAAGTATTGAAGAATATTGAAAAAGAAAATAATATAAAAATTCTTTTTGCAATTGAAAATGGTAGTCGTGCTTGGAGGATGGAAAGTACAGATAGTGATTACGACGTGAGATTTGTTTTTATTAGACCTGTTGAGGATTATTTGAGAATGGATAAAAAAAAGGATGTTATTTCATCAGCTTACGACTCTGAATTAAATCAGTGCCCTGTAGAAGGTGCTTTGATTGATATCTCGGGGTTTGATATATTCAAATATTTGCCTTTATTGATAAAGTCCAACCCTACTTCAATAGAATGGCTGGAGTCTGACATTATATATTTAGGCAAGCAGAATGCTGCGTTTAAAAAATTTGCGAAAGAATGTTTTGACAATAATGCTCTATATTATCATTATAAGTCTTTATGTAAAAATAATTATGAAAAATATATCAAATCTGGGAATCATGTTACGTATAAGAAATACCTATATTGTTTTAGGGGTATCTTAAATGCTAAATGGGCTTCAGAAAAAAACACTCTTCCACCTATAATATTTAAAGAGACAATAAATCGGATGGGAGTAATTATTCCAGAAAGTGTTTCTAAAAAGCTGCACAAAATAATAAAAATAAAATCTTCAGGAAAAGAAAAAAATAAGATTAAGAATATAAAGCTTTTAGATAATTATATTGAAAAGTTTCTAGATAAAGAATATAAAAACAAAAAAAGAGAAAAGCAAAATATTGAAATACTGAATAAAGTAATAAAGAGATTACTATTAAAATGAAGAATGTATTACTTGAAACGGAAAGATTGATTTTGAGAAAACCGCAAAAGAAGGACTATTCTGATTTGCAAGAGGGCATTAATAATATTAATATTGCAAAAGAGATTACTTCTATGCCACATCCTTATACTCTTGATATGGTTCAGGATTATTTTGGGAAACAAATTAATAAATGGGAAGATCAAGATCCTAAGGATTTGTTATTTGTAATTGAATTAAAGTCTGAAGAAAAAGTTATTGGGGCTATGGGGCTTTATGGTATTGATAGAAAAAAGGGCATTGCGGAAACGGGCTCATGGATTAATGAAGATTATTGGAGACATGGATATATTACTGAGGCAAAGATTGCGGCGAATACTTTTGCGTTTAATTCGTTGGGATTGGAGAAATTGATTTCTCCTGTTTTTGCAGACAATATTGCCTCAAATGCAACGCAGAGAAAAATGGGATATGAGTTTATTGGGAAAGAAGAAGAAAAATGCAGTTGCTTAGCTACTGGGGAAGAGCATGAAGTTAACATTTATGAGTTAGCTAAAGCTAAGTGGCGGCTTGTTTTGTCTATGATTAAGGAGATTTAGTAGGATTTTGGAGACAGATTAATATGAAATATTTTTATTCTGGAAGATAAGGCATATTAATATGAAGGCCATTGAATTAATGTTACCCGTTGGGTTTGGTCGTTTGAGTTTTAATTTTTGGTAGTTTTAAAACATTGATTTTCTCAGTTGAGTAATTAATCAAAACCAAGTATTGTTCCCTATAATCTGGGGGAAGAATTCGACTCTTTCAATTAATGGGCTTGAATAAATATTAAAAACCAACTTCTTCTTTTGATTTTATGAAACTTTTAACTAAATCGCTTTATCTTGATGGGTTGCAATGCTTGAAACTATTATGGATTAAAGCTAATTCTCCTGAAGATCTGCCTCAGGTTTCTGAGACTGCTAAGGCTCGATTTAAATCTGGTGAAGAGATTGGTATTTTTGCACAGAAGGTTTATCCTGAAGGAGCGAGTGCTTATAGTGAGAGTTACCCTGAGGGGATTATGAAAACGGAGGAATTATTTGCGACTCGGCGGACTATTTTTGAGGCGAGTTTTCAGGTTGATGGATTATTTTCTAGGGCGGATATATTGGTTCCTGTTGGAGAATATGAATGGGATGTTATTGAAGTTAAGAGTTCTACTAGAGTGAAAGATGTTCATATTGAGGATTTGGCTTTTCAGAAGCATGTTTATACTAAAAAGGGGCTTTCTATTCGAAAATGTTTTTTGATGCATATTAATAATCAATATGTAAAAAAAGGGCCTATTGTCGCTGATGAATTGTTTATTTTGTCTGACCTTTCTGAACAAGTTGAGGATATTATTACTAAAGTTCCTAAAAGGATTGCAGAGATGAAGGAAGTTGCGAAGATGAAGGAGTGCCCTGATATTAAAATTGGGGTACATTGTAGTTCTCCATATAATTGCCCACTAATGTATAAGTGTTGGGACTTTTTACCTAAGGAAAGTGTTGTTGAGTTATATAGGGAAAAGAAAAGGGCTTTTGAATTATTGAAAGAGGGGATTGAATTATTAAAAGATATTCCGGAAGATTATAAACTAAATAGCAAACAGATTATTCAGCGAAAGGCTGCGCAAGATGGGAAGGATTTTGTTAATAAAAAAAATGTTAAGAAATTTTTAGATGAATTAAAATATCCTGTTTATTATTTGGATTTTGAAACTATTAACCCAGCCATTCCTTTGTTTGATGAAATGAAGCCTTATCAGAGGATTGGATTTCAGTATTCTTTGCATGTTCAGGGGAGACCTAATGGCCCAACTAAACATATTTCTTTTTTAGCGTCTGGGAGAGAAGATCCTCGTGGAAATTTTTTAAAATCACTAAGAGATAATTTGGGAGAGAATGGAGATATTTTAGTTTTTAATGAGTCTTTTGAAAAGGGTGTTTTGCAGGAACATGTTTTAGCAAAAGAAGGATTTGATGATTGGCTAGGGAATATTCTGCCTCGTATAAAGGATTTAATTATTCCTTTTAGAAATTTTGATTTTTATTCTGCAAAGCAAAAAGGCAGTTGCTCTATTAAGGCTATTCTGCCGGTGTTTAGTGATTTGGATTATTCTGCTCTAGATATTGGGAAAGGTGATTTGGCAAGTTTAGAATTTGAAAGAGTTACTTATTCTGATATTCCTAATTTGGAAAGAGAAATGGTCCGTGAAGCTTTGGAGAAATATTGTGAACTTGATACTTTGGCTGAGGTTAAGATTATTGAAGGATTAATGAAGATGGTTGAGAACTGAGGGCAAAGGCAGATTGATATTCGGTCCATTGAGTTAATGTTACCCTCCGGGTCTGGTCGTTTGAGTTTGAATTTTTGGCGAGTTAAAAAATATGAGTTGCTCAATTGAGTATCTTGATTAGAACAAATCCTTGAATACCATGGGGAGTTGTCGAACTTAATATTTTATTTAACAGAAGGCAGATTAATATATTTGGCTCTTCTCCCAATTTTGACTAACTCAAAAGTTTAATTCATTGATATTTAGCAACATTAACTCATTAAAGACAAAAAAAGACCTTCGCTACCGCCGTTTCACAAGTACCTCTACTAACATAAATCGCTTCGGGATTTATTCCTTCAATAGATTGAATAGAGAAGGCATCAGAATAAAGACATTTTAATTATCGACTCCGTCAGGGGCAAATATTATATTTCAAACAGAAAATACCATCAATTTTAAAAAAATAATTTACACTATTTGCCTCTGCCAGCGGCGATAATTCAAAATTTATATGAGCGGAGCGAACAATTTTTTCAGGTTATGTAAGTTATGTTGAGATTTAGA
>JAQICZ010000020.1 GCA_027858295.1 Nanobdellota archaeon
GCCCCTGCCAGAGGCGATAACTCAAAAGTTTTGGCAATATCTAGGGCGGGAAGCACAAAGAAGGGTGGGTGCTCTAATATCAATAATTGCCAAAACGGCCTTTTGCCTTTTGCCTGTTACATGCTACCCCTATCCCAAAACCCTTCAAATAAAATTCATTTGAATTATTTTCCCAGATTGCTTTACCTTGAAAACTTTTTAAAGGGTTTTCAACTGCCTAAAAAGTAGTCCAAAATTAATTCAAAATGCCCTGAATTTTATTTTCTCATATTTCAAAGTAAATTACTATACCCTAATATTTACAACACAACTTTCCCTCCCATCATCGGGGAGGATCAAATGAAAGAAAGAATAAAATCTATTGACTCAATCAAAGTTCTAGCCATTATTTCTGTTATAGGCTTTCATGTCGCCTACAATTTAAGGAACACAAACACCAGATGGATTGGATTCATCGGAGTCTCACTATTTTTCATAGTAAGCGGATACACATTAAGTAAAAATTACCCAACAATCAAAGAATTCTCTTCAATGATTTTCTAAAAGATATGTCAAAATAGCAGCACTTTACTTTCCCGCATTAATTTTACTAATTCTCTTATTTGGCAAACAAATTTACGGGAGCAATGTCTTTGGAAACTTGTTAGCACATTTTTTCTTTATAGACTTCCTTTTTCCTCAATATAGCTATGGCATTATTAGCCCTGCCTGGTTTCTAACACCATTAATATTCCTTTACCTCCTATACCCTTACCTAAACAGATACATGGAAGAGTTCAAAGGATTTCTTCTAATAGCATTCGTTTCAATGATTATCTTTAGAATAATTGAAAATTCATATACCTCTTTCTCCCCCCTTTTCTTTCTTGGAGAATTTTGTTTCGGAATTGCCCTTGCTAATGGAAAAAAAACAGAGGCACTTCTAATATCATTACTAACTATATTTGTAAACCCGATTATGGCAATTCCATTTATTTTGTTTTACTTAATCACCTTATCAAATTGGTCCTTTATCCCAGAAGAATCACTAAAATTCATTTCAAACAACACACTAGCCTTATTCTTATTCCATGAATCAGTCATGAAAATTACAATAGGCAGATGGAAACTATTCTCATTTGAAACAAACACTGCAGTATTGATACTCATTGCAGCTATTTTTGCATGTGTCTACTTTTACTCAAAAATACAAAAAATAATCTCCGTTAAAAAAACAAATAAAGAAATAAAATTGAGAACTATAAAAAATAAAGCTAACTAATTATTATCTATTTTTCTTTTCATTACTTCCTTCACTTCTTCCTTAGTTGGACCCTCATGAAGTTCTTCATCCGTCTTCTCCATAATAAAATCTGAACCCGTATGACAAGTACAAGCAGAACAACCGTACTTAACCAAAACCATTCCTTCATTAATCATTATAATTGCAGCAGCCACAACAATAATCCACTTAGAGAAAGCCAACTGCCAAAACGAGAACAAAATAATGATGGCAGCCAAAAAAGTATTACCACATTTTCTACACATTTTACAATAACCCTCCTTTCACACAATATATCATAAATAAGACAACACCCCTAAATTAATAAGAAACACAACGAATGTATTCGCCATAGAATCCCTTAAATCTAATAATTTATAGACAAAAGAACGAATAAAAATAAAAAAATAAAATAGAAACTTACAACTAAAAAAGAAAAATTATTTTTTCTTTTTTATAGTCGTTTTTTTCTTAACAACTGGATTTTTTACAGCTCCCTTAACAACTGGCTTCTTAACAGCTTCGACTTTAGAATTTCCTTTAGAACAACATCCATGACCACTCAAAGAATGCAAAACCATAATAATCCCAGCAGCGAGAACAATCCACTTAGACGCACTCCAATTAACGAAAGTAAAAACTATCAAAAAAGCACCAAATAAAAAAGTCAACCATCTACCACATTTCTCACTCATTTTTTTTAAATCCCCCTTTAAACATTTTATGGGCGAAAAACTTTCCCCAGACAGTTCACCTTTGAAAACTTTTCCAAGGGTTTTCAATTGCCTGTGAATTGTCAACAAGGATTTTTAAATTGCCTGAAAATATTTTTCGCTAAACAAAATTTTAAATTTTGTTTTCTCATACGCAGGACGCGAATGAATAGGACCGAAGTAAATCAAAAAGATTTACATGGTTTCAGTCCTTCCCAATATTCTATACAAAATAAGGTATTTAAAACTTACAAATGACCTCAACCCAGAACAAAACTGAGTTTTTAAAAAAAAACTCAAAAAAAATTTATAAAAAAAATAAAAATAGAACTAATGATTAAAAACGAATCACCAATTATTTCTTTTTTGCAACCTTCTTAACAGTCTTCTTAGCAGCAACCTTCTTTTTAGCCACCTTCTTTCGACGACCTCCTGGGGTTGTCGATGCCACAGTCTTCGACTGTGAGCGAACCGCTTTCTTAGTTACCTTCTTAGCTGAAGCCTTCTTCTTTGCCGGAGCTTTCTTCTTTGCCGGAGCCTTCTTTGCTACAGGTTTTGCAGCAACAGCAGCCTCAACATTTTTAGCTTGAACAGCAGCAGTATTAACTTTAACTGCAGTTCCTTGTTTGGCTTTAGACTTACGTCCAACTAATCTTCTAAGACCTCTTGTAAAAGCACTTGTCATTATAATTTAATAGTCTCCCTTATACTCTTAATTGTCATTTCACAATTAAAAAGGTTTCTTTTATCCAAAATCTTTAAATTAATTAAAATACCACTAATAAAATGGATATTACAATAACTTCAAAAAAATCAAAAGACCTAACCCCTGCAGAAATAACAACAATGAACAATTCTAGAATCAAACTCTGGGGCAAAGATGCAGGAGTAAACTTCAAACAAGAAGATGCAAAAGGTGAATTCATTTTCATCAAAAACAACAATAAAATCGTAGCCTTTGGAATGATAAAACCAGTAAAAGTCATATTAGAAAAAGAAAACTTCACAATACTAGGAATAGGTAGAGGCATGGCAATCGAAAAAGGAAAAGAATATGGAAGACTCCTAAACGCCGCAAGAATCTACCACATAAAAAAAACAGGCAAAACAGCAGTAGCCTTCACCGGAAGAAACAACATCGCCTTCTTCAAAAAATCAGGCTTCAAAATAAAAAAGAACGGAATAAGAAAATTCAGATACCTAAACCCAAAAACAAAAGAACTAGTTTACGACAATGATGGCGAAATGGTTTACTACGAAGGCAAAGACCTATTCGTAACAAAACTTCTAGCCTCAAAAGAAAACGCAATCACAGACACAGATTTCTGGTAAATATTCAGGATTAACAGCAGACCGCAAACTGTTAACTATCATCAGCTAGAACAAAAAAATATTCCAAATTAATAAATTGAATTATTCGCTGCACTGCAGGCATGAATTGTTTTTAACGAACAGAGCATCATAAATATTTTTCTAAAAACTAAAACCCAACAAATCCAGATAACTAAATCTGCCCTTGGGGTGGGTGGCCGGGGGAACGGACTGAGAAATTTCGCTCAGGTTCTCGCCTTTTAAAAAAAGGTTCTCGTGCCATTGGTACGCCATTGGTGAGTGCAGGAGGGTGGGCCAGCCCTAAAATAACCATGACATATAATTTATTCTATGCAATTCCCCAACACAACATTTAAATAAATCCTGTGCCTTTCCCATTCCATGCCAACCATCACATTATCCGTCCCAGCAGAACTAAAATCCCAATTAGAAAAAAACAAAATAATCAATTGGTCAGAAGTAGCACGAAGAGCTTTCAATCAACAACTAAAAGACCTACCCGAATTAGAAAAGATAAAAACAAAAAATCAACTTCTAGCAAAAGAATCAATGTACCCTGCCTATGCTTCAGAAAAATCCCTTGCAAAAGACTAGGACACACCGGAGGAAGACAAAGCATGGCAAAATTTGTAAAAGGCGAAATAGTAGTATTACCATTTCCCTTCTCAAACTTCTCCTCCTCAAAAAAAAGACCAGCACTAATAATAGCAACTCCACATGGAGATGATAGACTTCTAGCACAAATAACCTCCAAATTCAACATAAACAAATACTCAATAGAAATATCCAAAGACTTCAAAAAAGGCTCATTGCCAACAGACAGCATAGTAAAAATAAACAAATTCTTCTCAGCCGACAAAGAAATAATTCTCTACAAAAAAGGGAAACTAAACAAAAAAAAATTCTAGAAATAGAAAACGAATTGATTCAGTTAATCAAAGCGTAAAATTAATATCCTTCAACAACTTCTCAAACTTAACATATCCAGAATCTTCATTAAAATGCCCAGCCCCAGGAACAATATTAACATCCACTTCTAAATTTTTAGCCAAATCTTCAGAATAACTAAAGGGCAAATATGGGTCATTATCAGAATGATACATCACAAATTTATCACAATTAGATTTAATCCTTCCCCAGTCAAAATTTCTATCAACAAAACTCTTATTTATTGAATCAAATGCTTCATTTCCAATAAAGCCAAGAAATCCAGAAACAAAAAAACAACCCTTAACTTTAACACTAATTCTCTCTAAAATATCTAAAATAAACGCAGGTCCTAAACTGTGGCCAACAAAAATCGTATCCTCATCAATTAAACCAATATCTTTTTCAAAAACTTCATTCCAGTTATCCAAGCTCTGATTCTCAGGTGTTGGAAATTCAGGAACATAAACATTATGACCTAAATTCTCAAGCTCGCCCTTCAACCAAGGAATCCAATTCTCCTCCGGATTTCCAAATGCACCATGAATAATAAAAACCTTAGACATAAACAAACTACAAAAATCAATTATATAAAATTAACCCTAATTTCAATATTTTAATAAAAAGTAAAATCCAATTAACCTAACTTGCCTTAGGACATGTCAGCATATCCAATATTTATAAAAATATTAACCAAAATAAAAAACATAAAAAAATATTATCAAGACTACTCTGTCAAAAACACACCCTCCATGCACGCCGCGCGACGGATAATTCAACTATATTAATGGGTGGGATTTTATATCAGCGTCATTCCTCAAGAAAAAAGCTGAGATGAATTTTGGGAGGGAATAACAAAAATTCCCTAAAGAATTTTTATAATTATTAGAAAATCAACAATTAACTCTAAAATTACAAAGAATTATCGGAGACACTTCAGCGGAAAAGGAGTTTGGCGGGCGCGTAACAATGCATTTGGGCACGACCAATATTATGTGATTTATCACATGCAATATTAAAACCAATCAGTAATTTGCTTCTGCTTACTATAAACATTCAAATACCAACTCCGGTCATACATCTCCTGAATATCAAAATCATACTTGATCTTCGCCACCTTCTTCACACCCTCCAAGAACTCATCCTTATCACCAAACTTCAAGCCACCCTTATTTATCGCCCTCTTAACAGATTCCCGAACAACCCAAACCCCAAGAGCAGCCCAATAAGAAGGCGTCTCCAACCGAACAACAAAAATCCCCGCTTGCCTCTTAATCTTATTCAAATATTCAACAATCGGAAGCCGAGTAGCATAATAACCACCCACACAATTCTCCGCATATTTAGTTCTTCCATGAAATCCTTCATAATCATGTGAAGCTTTAAAATCAGTTCCAGGATTCCAACTCGAACCAGGATAATATAATTCAAATAACTCAAAAGACAACCTACCAGGAAACAACATAATAATATATTGATTTCCTAAGAACTCCCCAAAAAACAATTGATGGTCTGAGAGCTCAGGATAATTCCGAACCTTCTCCATCGTATCCTTACTCAAAATATCATCAGTCGCCGTAATACTCCAACGAGTAGGCACCATCTTCTTATCAGCCTTCAGCCCCATAACACCAACCGACAAAATCTTCTGCAACCCATATTCATTAATGCCCTTACTATAAAGCATCTTCATACCCTCATTGGCCCTAATCTCATCATTCATCGCCCGATCCACGAACTTGTCCACCTTAACGTTAGAAGTCACCTTAGCATCCTTCAAACTCGCTCTCATCCCATGCGGAGTATTAACCTGATCTTTACCCATTCCCATACTAATCCTATCTTTCAACTCAATCTCCACATCAACTGGTCTAGCCGAAATCGCAATATCCTTAGCAATTTCAACAAACCTCTTATTTAATCGAACATCAGTAACCTGCGACCGAAACCTAGAATTCAAAAGTCCACCACGCAACTTCAAAACATCACGAATAGAAACATCATTTTTAGCCCACCCTTCACAATCCTCATACTGACTAGCATTTTCCTCATCTCCCACAGGCGAGAGAATCCCCACATTTACAAGAGGATACTGCAATTTAGAACCAATAAAAACAGACGGCGGGCTAATCGACTCAAACTTAGAAATCTTCGACATATCACGAGTCTGAAAATCAGTCTTACCAATTCTCTCAATCTTCCCAAACTTCAAATTATTCAAATCTACCATTGTATCGTTTACAGTCAACAGTTACAGTCAACAGTTTACAATAGAATAGAGATATAGCTTTTTAGGTATTAGTGTAGTTAAAAATAAATCAAAATAATACAGCCCTAGTTGATAACCATATTATTTTTTTATATTTTCCCTAACCCCATACTCTACAGTATAAGCACCAGGAGTATTTCCTACAGATACTTTTTTATAAGAATCATACAAACCGTCCTCATCCCAATCAGTATACAATGTATAATTAAGACCACCAAACTTCTTCATATAATCTTCATCTACGATTAACTTTTGATTTTTTTGCACCTCAGGCAAAAGATCTCTTATTGAAGGCCTAGGAGCTTCTTTCAAAAACGCATACCAAAGACCCCCTGCAACCATAGATACTCCAGCAAGTGTTTTTGCAAAAGAACCTAAAGTATCCTTATTATCTCTCACAAAATCCTGTACCTTATCTTTTATATTTTTCATTTTATTTCTTTTAACTCTCCTTTATTACTCTATAGTAGTTATCATTAATAGCAATACTTAAATATTAGGGTTACCTTGAGGTAACCTATGAAAGAAGAAATCCTAAAAGAAATTGGACTTAATGAATCTGAAAGACGAGTCTATATAACCCTATTAGAATTAGGCGATTCCACCAGAGGAAAAATTGTTGAAAAATCAAAAATCACTGGCTCAAAAATATATGAAGTTTTAGAGAAACTACAAAAAAAAGGATTAGTTTCAAAATATATAAAAAATAAAGTAAAACATTTTAGACCAATGAACCCAAAACAATTATTAAATTACTTAGAAGAAAAAAAAGAAAAAATAATCAATTTAGAAAAACAAACTCAATTAATAATTCCGATACTACTTTCTAAATTTAATTCTTCCACAAAGGAACAAGAAGTAGAATTAATTACTGGAATAAAAGGATTAGAAATTGTCTTCAAAGAACAAATAGAAATCCTAAAAAATAACGATATCTGCTATGTCCTAGGAGGAACGGGTGCAGAAATAAAAGACTCAACAAAAGACTTTTTCGAAAAAATTCATTTAATGAGAGAAAATAAAAAAATAAAAACAAAAATGCTATTTAATACAAATCAAAAAAAAGATACCGAAAAAAGATATTCTTCTAAAAAATACGCCCATACAAAAATTAAATATATTGAACATTCTTCGCCTGTAGCAATAAATATCTATAAAAACAAACCTGTAATTATAATATTTGGTGAAGAT
>JAQICZ010000051.1 GCA_027858295.1 Nanobdellota archaeon
AAGGCCATGTTGGTAAGGTTTTCTTTAAAGCTCAAATATAACAAAAACGGACGGGTGTGAGGGCAAGAAAACAGCTCTTTTGTAAGCTGAAGCAATGGCATTTGGGCTGGGGCTTGTCCCGAATGTCCATCGGGTTGCTGTTTTGTGTGTGGGGTGTTTGTTTGACTGGTTTTGGGGCGGGGCAGACTTGTAAAACGACTCTAATATGTTTGTTTGGGTTAATCATAAATGATACAGGTCTGCTCTTTTTTATAATAAACTCCTTTTCTGTTCCGACTTTCAACCATTCATCTAATTGACTATTTGTAATATCTAAGCGTTCTTTCATTTCTTTTTTAGTAATTGATTTGTTTTTAAATGAGTCAACAAGTTTCACTAAAAACAAATCGAACAAAGAAGCTTCTTTAATCTTAATTTGGATTTCATTTTACTTTGTTTCTAAATTTTCTTTGTCCTCTTTAACATTCTCATGTATTGATACCTTGTTGGTAGGAGAAAACAAATCGGGTTCAATTGATTTTAAGGATTCTACTTTAATCAATTCCGAAATATTTAATTCCTTCTCCAATAAGAGCTTTTTTGCTCCCATTTTGATAATTTCTTCATTTCCTTTCTCTTTACAATTCATAACCCAAAGAGGAACCCATTGTTTCTTTATGTTTTCTTTAGCTCCTTCCCATGTACCACCTTTTGTGTCAGATTTCATGACAATCGTTGCATCTGATTGGGTATAAATTAGTTTATTTCTAGACATAGCATTACCAACATTAAACCCTGCCTCTGGGTTAAAAGGTGATACTAAACAAAGTCTTTTATTTATAATATGTTTTCTGAAAATATTAGAAGTAGATTTTCTAATTAGCGAATCCGCAACAAATCCAAGACTATAACCACCTGCTTCTAAAGCCCCTAGCATAGCCGATTCATCTACACCCTTTGCTCCACCTGAAACAATTCCGTAATTATTTTCACTTATTCTGGTTCCAATATTTTTTGTGTCTTGAAGTTCCTTTTCACTAGTTTTTCTTGCGCCAACAACGCCAATATAATTTTGATTTAGCAAATCAATATTACCAATACCAAAAAATATTGGTGGAGCATTTTCTTTTAATCTGTCTTTAACTTTTTTGGGATATAATTTATCCCCTCTATTAATTATCCAAATTCCAACTTTCACCCATTTATCTAAAGCTATAGCAAGACCTGATTTTCGTTCAAGTAATGAATTAACTCTTTCAATTGTTATAGATTTATCTTGCCAACCATTTAATAATGAATCAATATCTTGAGTAAAAAAATCTTCTGGATTAATTAATTTAGTTTGTAACCAACGTACAAGTCTGTTCCATTCACTTGTTGTTAAAGGCTTCAGGTTACTATCTGAACTCTTTGCAAAGTATGATGTCAATAATAATATTGCTTTTGTTCTTTCCGTAATCATAATTCTTAATTTACTGAAGTTGAAGTTAATGTAGCTGGATAAACTAGTCCGCTGCCAGATTTCCTAAGTAAGGTAGATGCAATTGTTAAAGTCCAACCAGAATCAATTGCGTCATCAATAAGTAAAACAGGTTCATCATTCTTAACATTCTCATTTATTTCAAAAACACCATCTAAATTTTTACATTCATAATAATTATTTTCTTGCTCCTTTTGTGGTGCAGTTTCTTCAATTTTATCAATTACTGGAACGAAAGGTAAACCAAGTTTTTTGGCAACTCGCATAGCAAAAGATGGCACTAAATCAGGATGTCTATGAGAAGGAATACATGTTACCCACGTTGGAAATGGAGTTGGTTTCCATCTGATAGTAATCATTTCTATAAATGCATCTACAAGCTTATCACGAAAATGATTCTCATATTTATCATGCGCTACGATTTTACCCCATCCTGCATCACCCCATCTTGATAAAGTTTTACCTACTTCTCCTCTCAAGTTTTGAGGTAAATTTCCTTTCAATTCATACTTCGACAGTGCATCATATTGGATTTTAACCTTTAGTTTTATATCAAATTCAGAATGTTTTAGGAATAAAGCTGCACTAACGCCATCCTCATGAGAAATAGTTTCAGAAAATCTATTCTCACCCTTGCAATTTGAACATTTTCCACAATTAGATTTAGTGGGATTATCTAACGATGTTTGCAAGTAATTCATTAAACATCCAGATGTATCAATATATGCTTTTATAGCATTCCATTCATCAATACGCTGATTAGTTAGACGCATTATCTTTTGGGTATCCATATTAAAATCAATAGCCGTTCTTTGCCATTTATGACCAATTTTAATTACAGGTGAAGATTCCTCAACTTGAAGGTAATTTAACACTTGATTAATTTGCCCTTGCCTAAGATTTAGTTGTTTCATAAGTTCAGGAACTGACAATCCATCGTATTCTTCTATCTTTTCAAGAATTGCCTTTACTCTCTCCTCTGAAGGGAATGCCGATTTACGAAAATAAGCATGTATTTCATCATCTTCATGTCCCGAAAGTAGTATGCCATAAGCAGTATCAATAGCACGCCCCGCTCTTCCAACTTGCTGGTAATAGTCAATCACTGAACCAGGTGCCTGATAATGTATAACAAAACCCAAATCAGGTTTATCATACCCCATACTTAAAGCAGTTGTAGCTACAAGTACTTTTATTTTATTGTTATATAACTTATCCTCTGCAGATTGCCGATATTCATTAGTGTCTTCAAATTCATCATCGGTTGCACCACTGAAATAATACTTTGCTGTTATTCCACATTCATTAAGCCATTGAGTGACAATTTTAGTATCTCTTTTTGTTAAAGTATATATTATTCCACTTCCGGGTAGTTTTTCAATGTTTTCCTTTAACCAAGCCAATCTTGATGCTTGGTCTTTGAGTTTTATATTCTGTAGAATAAGACTCTCTCGAATTAGATTACCTCTAATGATTTCAATATCTCCAAGTTGAGAAACAATATCATTACATACTCGGTCATTTGCAGTTGCAGTCGTTCCAAGAATAGGCATACCAGCTGGCATGAATTTTAAAATGCTTACAATTCTTCGATAATCGGGTCTAAAGTCATGTCCCCAATCTGATATACAGTGTGCTTCATCGACAACAAACAATCCAATTCTATCAGCAATAGGTCTCAAAATATTATCCATAAACCTTTCATTTGCTAACTTTTCAGGTGAAATTAGCAGGGCATCTACCTTATTATCAAGTACAGCTTGTTTGTGTGACTCCCAATCTTCTGGATTAGTTGAATTAATTGATATTGCATTGATCCCAAGTTTTTCAGCTGCCTCAATTTGATTTCTCATTAAAGCTAGTAATGGTGAAATAATAATAGTAGCTCCTTTGCCTTGGTCTCTCAGTATTCTTGTGCTAATAAAATAAACAGAACTTTTTCCCCATCCAGTACGCTCAACGACAAGTAATTTCTTTTTTTCATTGACTAACCTATCTATTGATTCCCATTGGTCTTCTCTAAATTCCGCTGTGGAATCATTTAATGCCTTTCTTAATAGAGATAATCCATCTGCTTTATTCATAATTTGCCTGTATTAAGTCTTTAGGATTAACTTTTAGTATTTTGGCAATTTCAAATAAAACCTCTAATCTAGGTTGTTGTCTATTCTGAACGTAACCATTTACCATATTATAGCTTTTCCTAACTTGTCAGCTAGCCAAGTCTGTTTAATTCCTCTTTCCTCTAAATGATGAATCTTTACAAATACCAAATGAATCTGCGCTGCATAATAAAAGATTTCAAAATCATTCAAATCTGTTTTTAGCAACAAATCAATGTCTTTGAATAATTTCTTCAATTCTCCTTTCACTATCTCAGAACTTGCAACAACATATTCAATTCTATCGTCGCTATTGATTACAAACATAGGGTTTGTCCTAATTAATCCTTGCTGACTTTTAGGTAAAAGTTTTGAACTTAAAATAGCATGTGCTTTTTGAACATTT
>JAQICZ010000031.1 GCA_027858295.1 Nanobdellota archaeon
ACGGAGTAGCGGAGGGCGGGCAGGCCTTTAATATCAATAGACTATAATTAACACAAAAACAAAATCACTCAGATTTCTCAACAAACTCAACCTTAAACTCAACCTCTCCAACAGAAACAGCCCCAGTAACATTCTTCAAGTCATCAATCATAAGATATACCAAATCCATATCTTCCTTAACCAAAGTCAAATTAATCTCACTATTCATAGCCTTCTATGAAGCAGACTTTTCCTCCCTAACCTTCCCAACAACTTCAATCAACTTATTCCAAGAACCGTCAACTGTCGACTGTTTATCGTCAACCGATTTAGGCCACACCGAAGTATGAATTGATTCTCCCCCAAGATTCTCCTGTAATGAATATCACAATTTACTTATGCCAAGTTATGAGTAGCCAAGATATCTTTCTCAAAATCTCTTAATCTCTCGGGAATTTCAATCCCAGAAATTCCTTCTCTAAGAGAGACTCCTGCTTCCTTCTTAGCCTTCCAGATAGTTGAATTAAATTTCATAATTTCATCGATTAAAGAGAAATCACTTTCACCCAATTGGGCCTTAGGAAAACTCATAGAATCAGCATCAATTCCTCTTGAATCTAAAATCAAAGAACTAATTTGCGGAATCACGGGATAAACTAGAATTAAGAATCTTTCCAAAATATAATGTAAAGACCATCTAGCCGAAGAACTTTCTTCCTTAGAAAACTGATCATCTTGATTATATGCCCGAGTTTTAACTAATTCCAAATAATGTGAAGCAAAAATCTCCCATAAAAATCTTCTCAAATCTTGCATTGGATGATTAAAATCATATTTTTCAAAATTCTCTTCACATTTAGCAGTTAAATCTTCGACATAATCAATTAGCAACTTGTCTACTTTTTGCAATTCTGGCTTTTCAGATGGCTTTTCAAACATAGCAACAAATTTAGAAACATTCAGAATTTTATTCAAAGTTTTCTTTTCTGCTCTAATTTTATCTCTTGAACAAATAAAATCACCTTTAGATAAATCTCCTTCAACTGATGCCCACATCCTCAAAGCTTCAGCACCCTCTTCTTTCAAAATATCTTGAGGATCAATAATGTTACCTACAGATTTACTCATCTTCTTACCACTACCATCTAAAATATGTTGATGAATCCAAGCATCTTCAAAACAAGCCTTACCTGTTTCTAAATATCCTCTAAGTAGAGTATAATATAACCAAGTTCTAACAATCTCTTTCCCTTGGGGCCTTAATGAACAGGGATAAGCCTTCTCAAAGAAAGCATCATCTTGCTTATATTTCAACAAATTCAATTCTGAAATAGATGAATCAAACCAAGTATCAAGAACCCTTGTTTCTCCTTCCCATTTCGCTTCTGGAAAATCTGCTACAGTTCCTATAACTTCATCATTCTTCAGAACTTCAAAAGTTTCTTTAGGCTGATATCTCCAAGGTTCAACATAAACTAACTCATTTGGAACACAAATTAAATTTTCTGAATACCATAATGGAATCGGTGTAGCATAATATCTTCTTCTTGAAATTGGCCAATCAATTGCAACAGAATTTACCCAAGAATCCAGAATCTTTTTAGAACTATTAGGATAATAATTAACATCATCAATGATTTTTCTTAAATCATCTTTTATCTCCATTTGCTTTAAATAAAATTCAGGCATTTGTATAAATTCAATTTCCGCTTTACTTCTTTCACTAATTGGAGTTCTATGAACAATTTTTTCTTGATTTACTAACAACCCTGATTCTTTTACTAATTCAATAATTTTTTCTCTAGCAACCTTAACCTTCAAACCATTCAATGGACCCGCAATCTCATTCATCTTTCCATCCATTTCAATTGCAATTTGAGGAACCAAGCCTTGTTCTCTGAAAAATTGAATATCTGTCAAATCCCCAGCGGAACACATCATAGCAATCCCTGTCCCTTTATCTATTTGAGCTGCAGGATGAGATTTAATCGGCACTTCTTTTTCAAAAATTGGACTAATTGCAGTCTTCCCCTCCAAATGTTTATATCTTTCATCTTCTGGATTAAAGATAACCATTCCACAAGTACAAATCAATTCAGGCCTAGTTGTTCCGATAACAATCTCCTCTCCCGTCTCTTTAACTTTCCACTTAATATCATTAAAAGTTGATGTAATTTCCACATATTCAATTTCAGAATCCGCAATTGTCGTCCTCAATTTAGGATCCCAATTATTAATTCTTGCATCCTCATAAATCATACTCTTCTTATATAAATCAACAAAAGTCGATTGAGTTAATTTTCTATATTCTGGAGAATCTGTCTTATATATTGAGCCAATATCTTCGCCTTCCTTATATGATGAAAAAGAAATCCCTAATTTTGCAAACGAATCTATAGACTCAGCACTAGCTTCTTTCAATAGTTTTTCACAAGAAGCAACAAATTCTTCTCTTGTAACTGAGAACGGAGAAATCTTAAACTTCTTCTCAGCTGCCATTTCAATTGGGAGACCATTTCTATCTAAACCTAACGGAAATAGGACTTCAAACCCCTTCATTCGCTTAAATCTTGCAAAGAAATCCATGAAACAATAAGTCACAGCATGTCCCATATGAATTGGAGAATTCACATATGGTGGAGGCGTATCAATTGAATAAATTCTCTTATCAGTCTGAGAATTAAACTTAAATTTATCAGAATTCTTCCACTTCTCAGAAATTTCTGACTCTAAATCTAAGTTCCAATTCTTAATTTCGCTCAATTTCATAACAAATCACCGTCAAATTAATTTAAAAGTTCTTCGATGCCACAGAATTGCAAACTGCATACTGCAACCAGAAAACCGTTAACAATCAACACCTCCAAACTTCCACAATTTTGCATTTTTGTTAGACTCAGACGAAGTAAATAGAATTCGCCACGTACTTCCATACGTTAGAATTTTATTTGCGAGTACCAGTCAACAAAAATCAAAATCAAAGCAAAGGGTCGAAACAATACTCCTCATCCGTATAACTAACTTCCAACTCACTTCCCTTTCTCCGAATAGAAACCAAAGACCCTTCAACGTGAGGACAAACCGCAACACCAGAAGCAGTCAAATGATCATCCAACCAAGCAAGAATAGCTCTTTCTTCATCCTCTTCAATCCCACAACTAAAAATAATCCTATCAAATTTACCCTTCAAACTCCAAAAATCTTTATTCTCAATTTTTAAATTATCAAACTTCAAACAAAAAACATTTTCCCTAGCATTATTCAAAAAATCTTTCTTAATTTCAAGACTCAACACATTCCCTGGCTTAACAATATTCGAAAGCACAGATGCCGTCCACCCACTCCCAGTCCCAACCTCCAAAACAGAATGCCCCTTCTTCAAATTCAACAACCCAAGCATACGTGCAAGATGTGAAGGCTGGGGTATTGTTACCCCATTAACTTCAAGCGAGATATCAGAATAAGCACTTTCAGAATTATCACAAAAAATAGCCCTATCAACATTCTTAATAGCCCTTACAACAGGAAAATCAACATCCCCAAAATAAGACATATAGTTCTCTGCACTTTCAGCCATATCATCTCGTTCCATATTATAGATAAACATCAGCCATACATAATATTAAAGGACTTTTCTGGATATTTTTTTTAAAAAAGTATCACTTCATTGAACATATAATCTCTAAAGTATTTTAAATGATTCCTTCCTACTTGCAATATGAAAGAAAAATTAATCAAAGAACTAAAATTCTGCATCCACTTATGGGAGACCCAAGGACATTGCGAATTCGGAGGACAAACAGACTGCAAACAATGTGCAGCACCATACCTACTTCTAAAATTAATAACAGGTGAAGTTCTACACGGAAAAGACATCAACAAATTGACCCTTGATGACTGGAAGAATAAGATGAAGGAAATAGAGAATAATAGTAAAAAATATTAAATGCAAGGTATCAATTAAATCAACAAGACAATGCCTTCGTAAGCTCAGAATATAATTTTAAATTATCGCCCCAGCGGGAACATAAATTATGAGTCTATCTTTTATAGAATATTTAATACAAATTATCTAATATTTATTACAGCAAAAACAAATCGCCCCATATTTACTAAAAACAAACGTGCCCTTCATGCACGCACCGCGAGGGCTAATTAAACTGCCTTCAGGTGGAGGACGGGCGGGTTTTGAGATTTCAATTCATTCAAAGAATAAAAATTGAAACTCAATTCTGGGTGGGAACAACAAAAATTCCTAAAGAATTTTTGCAATAATTCAAAATAATTATAGAACAATAAAAACCCAAAACAAATAAAACAACCCCCAACAAAAAACAACCTATTCCCTAGCCTTATCCCACAAATCTTCAAAAAACAACCCATAACTCTTCGCCATATCTTTACTCTTCATAACAAACACAATTGGATCATCCCCAAACTTCACATTTGCAACAAAGTCCCCAAAAACAAAAGTCCCAACAGGAAAAGGATTCTCCAAATAGCGAAGCCTCATGCCCTTAAACTTCCAAGAACCAATCCCCTTCTTATCATCATCATTTAAAATAATCTTAACCCTCACCCCAGCCTCAGCCCTCTTCAAATGATACTGAGACAAAAATAATTTAGTATTCTCATCCTTCAAATCATCCCCCAAACTAAAAACATAATACTCCTCGCCATTCTTCATCTCCTCCAAAATCATCCTAAAAAAAGTCTTAATCCCACCAAACCCCTCAAGAACATAAGACTCCCTCTTTGAAACAACCCCCTTCCTCTGCCTCTCAAGCTCAGGCAACAACGCTTCAACCTCAGCCTTCCTATTCAAAAGCTCCTTCTCACGGACCTCTATATAATCCAAAAGACGAGAAGTGGAAGCCACCTGAAAATACTTAGTCTTCTCCTTAGTAATATAACCAACCAATCCTTTTTGTATAAGCTTTTCAAGGATCTCGTAGACTTTTGAGCCAGAGATGTTTGATCTTTTTATTAGGGGACCAGTTGTTGTTTCACCTAAGTCTAGGAGGGCAAAATAGACATTTACTTCTCCATCAGTGAAACCTATTTCTTTGAAAATTTCTTTGTTCATGTTAACTATAGGAGGGGATAGTTTTTAATTGTTCCGTAGTTGGGGGGAAAGAGGGTTTATTACTACATAGTGAATGAATATATTACAATGATAAATATAAATCAAGAAAAGATTTTCCAGACTATAGAAGGACTAGAAAAAAGGTTAATACAAAAATCTTCTGAATTAGTAAATGCTAAGATGAACAAATTAAAAACAGATATACCTTTAAATGAGATTGTAAATTGGAGTAAAGACATAGCTACTTTTTTCTATCAATTACCAGAAGAGAAATTTTTTGATCATCGTTCATATCAGAACCTATTTGTTCACCCCAATTATCTTATTTCCAAGAGAGAAAGAGACATCAGTCCTACCGTATATTATACAAACGGAACCAAACAAACAGAAGTTGATAGAAATGGAGTCGTTAACTTCAAGGAAGGAGAAATACTAATGGGAGAATTAATCCTCGACCCTAAAGAAAAATTTCAAGAATCTACTTTGAAATTTGAAGAATTATCAAAAAAAACAATTCTCGAAGGGCTTTCAAATAATGCAAAAAGACAGTATGCAAAATCAGAATCTTCCGTAATCAGTAGCGCCATGAAAAATCTCTATGATGTCCAAATTTCTCCATCAAGTAAATTAATTAAAACTCTTAGTCATAAATAAAATGAAAAATGAAAAGTATAGCAAACTAGTTAAAAAAATTCAAGAAATCAGTAGGAATATTCCAACTAAATCCTCTGACTCTCACATAGAACTAAATTACCAAATATTGGAAGTATCAAAAGAGTATATTCAAGATATCCTAAAATACAATCAACAAGAACAGCATACAATAAACTCCGCAATAACTGCTTTAGATAAACAATATATTTTCACACGTAAACATATTCAAGAAGAATACATCAGGAATTTGAGAAAAAGATTTAAAAATGAAGAATAAAAAATCAGAAATATAAAAAATGACTAACAAAGACTACGAGCTACTAATAAGAAAAACTCAAGAAATCAGTGAATTAATCCCAATAAATAATTCAGAATTCCCTTCCAATGCGTTCAAATATCAAGGGGAATTATATGGCCAATATATCCAGAACATTGAAAGATTTACATCAGAACAACAAAGTACAATCAACAAGACCCTAGAGATATTAGACCAACAATTTAACGTCCAAAGAAACTATCTAAAACTTCAAGCGCTGAAAGAAAACAGAGAAAATCCAGAAGCAGTAAAAAAAACACTGAATGCACTTGAAAAAATATTTAAAAGATAATAAAATGCCACCAAAAACAAACACACATCATAGGTACGCACCGCGAGGGATAACTAAATTGCCCTCCTATGGTAGGAAAACAACCGAATAAAATGAGGTGAAATTAAAAAAAATGAAAAATAAAGATATAACAAACAAACTAACATACGAAGAACTATCCTCAGAAATAGTAGATACTGCTAAAAAATTAGATTCATTAAAGGCTGCAAGAAAAGATGAAAATATATATTACATCAAAGACTTAAGAGGATCCTTTCTCTATAATTTTGATTCATATTCTAATGAAGAACAACAAAAAATAAGCACAAAATTCAGCATATTAGATTCTTATATTAATGATTTAATGTTAGCGAAATTAATTTAACAATAAAAATGACAAACAAAAAATATAACCAAATAATTCAAGGACTGCAAAAAATAGTTGAAGGAACAAATGAAAATCCAAAAGTACAAGATAGTTCAAGAAACTTTGAAAGATTAATCCCAATACAAAAAAAAATTATTTACGGAATAAATGATTTTACGCTTGAGGAAACCAATAAAGTAAACTTAGCATATGACACAACAAAATCATACTTTGAATCAATCCGAACTAAAACATACTTTAATAGCTTTGACGAATAAAATGACAAACGAAAAATACAGCCAGCTAGTTAAAAAAATTCATGAAGTCAACGATAATCTAAATGTAAGTCTTGAATCAGATTATGGGATTGAAGTATATAACACAATGAAACAATTAGAAAAAAGATATATAGAGCAAATTGATTCTTTCAACAGCGATGAAACATTAAAACTCAACTCAATCTTAGATGCAACAAAAAGAAATATTGATTACACAAATACCTATTTTAAACAAAACTCATGCAAAAGACTATTCTCAGATTCTGAGTTTCGAAAAGAAATTGAAAAGGATGTAGGGGAAGGGGTAGAATAAAATGATAAACGAAAAATATAACCAAATAATTCAAGAACTGCAATATAAAGAAAGAACAAGTAAAGAAAGAAAGAAAAAAGAAGAGGAAGCAAGAAAAGCAAAAGAAAATTCAAAACAACATATTGCAGAGAATCTTTATTATTCAGCCTTTATACAATCAGAGGGAATGTTAGTAGAGTATACATCTGAAAGATTAAATTATAAAGATCCAATAAAAGAATATCTTGTATTTGAAAATTATGAGATTATCCATAATCAATTAAATCAAAAAGGAAGGAAAATAAACTCACTGGAAAGGGAATTAAAACGAAACTGTCAAGAAAGATTAAGAGATTTTAAAGATTTTAATTCTGATATCATTGACAAACATCTTCTAAACAAAAAATGAAATACCAAACACTAAAATTTCCAAAACCATTAAAACCATTTGACCCAAAAAAAGTGGGCGAAGCCATATTAGACAGTCAAGAAAAAAATACAAACTATGCAACATTTCATAAAATTGAACATTTCTATTATGGAAGAATAAATATCCCAAAAGAAGGCGGAATAGTATTTGAATTAACAGATGCCTTAACAAGTATTCAGGGAGAATTATGCTGTGGATATATCCTATATTTAGGATTTAAAGACACAAAAAAATTAAATGAAACTTCAGCTACCATAAAAAAATCTTTAGAAAATCTGTGCACGATCAAAGAAGAGGAATTATAATGACAAACGAAGATTTTTATTATGAAAGAGTTGTACTCCAAACAAAAGGAAACACAAATAATTTTCATATTGGTTATGAAGTAACTGAACTTGGGAAATGCGAACACTACCCAACAAACCAATTTGGAGATTATATTTTAACTAATGCTTTCCCTGGATTAAATCGTCCCGAGATTGAAAGATATCTTAAAATGCATAAAGCAATAATACCAAAAGAAAGAATGACAAGCACCTCAATTGAACTAATAGAAAAACAAGGTATATTATTTGCAGATACCAGTTTTTTCTCATTAGAAAATATTATTCATAGAAGTATAATAGATGACAGAGAAGTTAAAGAATAATAAAAATAAAAAACACACCCCCTGCACGCACCGCGAGGGATAATTCAACCTGCCTTATTAGCAATACGAGCGTTAGCGAGCAATTCTACACAATTAAAAATAATTACCAATCGAAACTTCTAATCCAAATACAATACCACCCAAGCCCTAAACCCAAAACCTTTAAATAATTCCTTTGCATTATTTGTATACAAATAAAATGGCCACAATAACATTATCTGTCCCAAATGAATTAAAAGCACGAATGGAACAAGTCCAGGTAATAAACTGGTCCAGCGTAGCCCGAAAAGCATTCTCAAAACAATTAGCCTATATGGAAGAACTAGACAAGGTAAAAGAAATTGTTGAAACTGCAAAATTCAAGAAAAAAGAATCAAAAGAACTATTTGATAGTTTAGTCAGAGGACTAGAAGATGCAAGACTTGGACGACTTCACGACTGGGAAGATGTAAAAAAAGAATTAAAACTTAAATAACCCCTCCTTTATTTTTTCTCGATAAAAAGGAATCATTTTTTTAACCTTATTAATAATCTCCTGCTGATTCTTCTTATTACTAATAGAAACAAGCAAAACAACAATCTCTTCCTTGAAAATTAAATAATAAACCCTATACCCCTTAACCTTCTTTTCTTTAAAAAATGAATAACCAAGCGACTTCCCCCTAAAAGGATTCTCTCTCAACTGTTCAATTTCTTTAATTATTTTATCTACAATAGAAGCATCTAACTTTTTAGCTCTTTTTCTAAAATCCTAGTCGTAATAACCTTCCAACCCATCAGAAATGAATCCAACAACTATTTTATCATATTCACCCTCCATTTTTATCCAAACCATCATATTCTTTAAAATATAGTGAAAAATCCTACCCCAACCACCACGAACACCAAATACAGTGTGCCTGTGAAATTAACTCAATTTGCCTTAATATCAATCCTAGCCCCCATCTAGCAAACAAACCCCCTAGAAAAAACTTATAAACACAAAATCCTACATTTTAACATGGCAAAACAAAATCAAGGAATCAATTTACCAGGTGGATTTGGTGGACTTGTAAGTTACAAAGAAGAGTACGAAAGTAAATTTATGTTGAAACCAACACACGTTATTGGTTTCTTAATCATGATTCTAGTCTTTAGAATCGGATTAAAATACATCTTTGGATAATTCTAAAATGATACCAGGCGCAAACCCTAAACAAATGCAAGCGATGATGAAGAAGATGGGAATCTCCCAAAACGAAATCTTAGCAAGCAAAGTAATCATCGAAAAAAAAGATGGTGAAAGATTAATCATTGACGAACCAAACGTAATCAAAATCAAAATGCAAGGACAAACATCTTTCCAAATCACAGGTGAAGATCGGATTGAAACTGCAGAAGTAGAAGATTCATCAGAAGACATCTCAATTATTATGGAAAAGACAGGTTGTACTAAAGAAGAAGCAAAAGAAGCTTTGGAAAAAACAGGTGACTTAACTGATGCCATCATGGAACTTTCTTAAAATGTTCAAAAAAGTATCTAAATCTGATGAAATTAACAAAAAATTAGAACTTGAAGGTAGAGTGAAAATTTTAGACTCCCCTAAAGATTTAAAAAAAATTAATCAAATGAATGAATTCATGCAAGAAGTAAGAAGAGATTATATATATAAAAGTGCAATGAGTGAAATTTCTGCATCAAATGCAACTCTAACAGCGTCGTATCAGTCAGCAGAAAGACAATATTCTCAGAACTAATAATTCTGTCCAATCATCTTATTTACTAGTAATCACCCTGTTAACTTCAAACAAATTATACCCTCGCCGAAGCGATAATTCAACTGACCCCAAGAAGGCTGACTGGGGGGAGGGAGTGCCGAAATAGAAGCACAATTAAATCTTCAGGCCGACAACTCCCATACAAAATTTCGTAAAATTGTTTTCCAATCGATTTTACCTATCTGAAATTTTGGCACCAATATTACCAAAACAAATTATGCTTGGCTTAGCCCAGATTATATAATACAATACCTGATTATCATAAGCCTCAATTATTCAACTAGCTCTAACCATTCATGCCCGCAGCACAGCGGATAATTCAATGTTTTGGCAACAATCAGGGTGGGAGGGACGCGTTTCCAAAATTCGGGACGCGACCAATAATTGCCAAAACTACCTTTGCCTTATTTTCCCTTAAATCTACAACCACAGTTTTTAAAAACCATTTCAGCGAAACCATAACATGCAATACGAAAAAGATATTGAAGAGTTTCAAATCAAAATAAAAAGAAGTGAAAAGCTAATCTTCCTCGCAAAATTCTTCCGAAGCAAAAAAATGATTCTGACAGCACTTGAAGAATCTGCATCAGCAAACAAAATTTTAATGATTTCAATCTTAAAATTCAATCATATAAAAGGAAACGTTAAATTATCAGAAAACGCTGAAAAGAACAAGCAAATACTCCACGAGCAAATTGGGAACCACTGGGAAATGCAACATCTCCTTGACAATACAGAAAAATTAATGATTCTTCACAAAAAACATAAATCAAGCCCCATGGAATTTATGAAAAGAGGAAAAGTTATAATTTTAGATGAAAACAACAATATAGAAACAATAACATTAGAAAAATTAAGAGATTTCCTTATTTCAATAAAAGAAATCAAACAAATCTTCAAAAACCAAATTTACCAATAATCCTGTAACTTATAGGATAAATATAAAAAGGAATTAGTCGTACTTAAAGTAATTCTCGCAATTTTACAGAGTTTAAAGAATATGGAAGAAATCATACAAGAAAAAATAAGTGCAGATCATTTGCTTTATGTTAGTCTGAAATATACAAAAACCTGCGACGTTATTATGAATTTATTACTCCGGTGGAGAAAAATGATTGAAACCTGCAATGACCACACTTTAAGAAAAGCTCAAAAAGATGAACTTTTAGCATCTATTCCAGATAATGCAATTGGAAAAATTAGAGAAATAAAAATTCTATTCAAAGACAATCCAGACTTTTTAGAAGCAATGAACCTATTAATGATGCTTCGAAAGCTTGAAAATCTAAAAACCGAAAGAATTGGAGAATTCAGAAAGAACGTTGCCCTAAAAATTCAATTCAGAGGAGAAGAAGTAAATGTGAATTTGGAGAAACTAAAAGAATACGCTGAACTAATGGAAAAGTTCATAAATACTACAAAAGACTACCTAGTTCCTCCACAACCAAAACAAAAGAGAACAAGATGAAAAGAGTAATTGTTATAACTTCAGGAAAAGGTGGCGTTGGAAAAACAACAACAGCAATCAATTTAGGAGCTGCATTAAACCATTTCGGAAAAGACGTTCTTATAATTGACGCAAATATGTCGACTCCAAACCTTGGAATTCACTTAAATTCTCCAGAAGTTCCTGTAAACCTAAATCACGTTCTAGAAAAAAAAGCATACCCCTTTGAAGCTATCTACGAGCATCATTCAGGAATGAAAATTATGCCCTCTTCCTTATCAGTAAAAGAACTTAAAAAAATAAAACCTGAGAAAATAAAAAACTTCAAAAAAGATTTCCTAGAAGTTGCAGATTTTGTAATCATTGATGGGGCAGCAGGATTAGGTCACGAGGCAGTATCTGTTCTTGATATAGCAGATGAAATAATTCTTGTAACAAACCCAGAAATGCCAGCAATTACAGACGCTCTAAAAACAATCAAAGTAGCAGAAGAAAGAAAGAAAAAAATTACAGGTATAATAATCACAAGGGTTAGAAGAAACAGATCAGAACTCCGACCCGGAACAGTAAAAGAAATGCTAGAAGTTACAATATTAGGTTCAATCCCAGAAGATATCTCCATGCAAGAAGCACTACAAGAAAGAGATGCTGTTATCCACACACATCCAAGAAGTAAACCTTCAAGAGCATACAAAGAGATCGCTGCAAAATTAGCAGATATGGAATACGATTCTAACAAAGATAAACCATCATTTATGGATATTATTCTAAAAAGAAGATAATTTAACTGCCTTTATGAATGAAAAACTCCCCAGACTAAAGTTACGGGCATCTCCAAAACAAATTAAAACCTTATTTCACCAGAACCCATTAATAAAACCAATAATTTATTATATGACTCTTCTCCCTATTTTGACTAACTCAAAAGTTTAATTCATTGATATTTAACAACATTAGTTCATTAAAGACAAAAAAATACCTTCAGAACCGTTCATAATAAAGATACCAATGGCATGACCAACATTAGAAGCTGGGCTTCAGTTTAATTCTCGACTCACGGGTAAACCCTTGTGCTAGAACCTAATACTCAGGCCGTCAGGGGCAAATATTATATTTCAAACAGAAAAATACCGTCAAATTTAAAAAAATCATTTGACACTATTTGATTCTGGCAACGGCGATAATTAAAAATTTATATGAGAGGAGCGAACATTTTTTTCAGGTTATGTAAGTTATGTTGAGATTTAGAAATAATTGTGTTTTTGGTCAAAATTGAGAGAAGACTTTTTATTATAAACTACTCTGTTGACCTCCAATAATATTTGCACGCTGCGCGACAGATAATTCAATTGCCTTAATCTCTGAGCAACAGCAAAGTAATTTATTTTCTACTTTTGCCGCCCCCTCAGCCAAACGGCAGAGGGGGAATTAGTGGGTGAGAATCTTCTAAAAGTTCCAACAAATCTCAAGTGTTAGAGATCTAAAGAAGCTTTTACGGAATTCGAATATTGAATATCAGCGCCATTCCACAGAACAAAAAGCTGACATGAATTACAGGCGGAAATAACTGAACGAAGTGAAGTAACCTACTCTCAAATAAAATCTCTAATTGTTGGAACAAACATTTTAGGACTTTCTTCAACTAGTTTCAATAACTCATTTTTATCAAACCACTTAATATTCTCAACTTCTTCCTCTTGAATTACAAATTCAGAAATATCCCTATCAACTATCGCAATAAACTTTTTACCAAAGAAATTATGTTTATTCTCATTCTCACTATACCTACCATAACCCAAAATCTTCATTTCAAAATCAACCAAGCCAATCTCCTCTTCTGTCTCCTTAACGACATTGGATTCATAAGTTTCTCCTTCATCAAGAGTACCAGCAACAGCCGGCTGCCATTTCCCAGGATTATTCTTTTTAGTTAATTTTCTCTGAGCTAACAAAATTTGTCCTTTAGAATTTTCAATCCATAAAGCAGAAACACGATAAATATCATAAGGGTTCAAAGTTCCACGTTCCTTATGCCCAATAATTTCATCATCCTCATTAACAATAATAATCTTTACCATAATAAACACAAAATTCAAACAATTAAATACATTTCTATAAGATTCAATCAACGCAGCAAATGAATAATAAAAACAAAAAAATAACCAATTCATATGATTCAATTATCCGTTCGCGCTGCGTGCATAAAATGATCAGATTTACAGATAAATATATTATTCAGCAAGAAAACCCTAGTCCCAAACAAATTCAGATAATTCAACTTGCCATGGGTGGAGGAGAGG
>JAQICZ010000033.1 GCA_027858295.1 Nanobdellota archaeon
GCACCCGAAGGGCGACCGTTTCCGCAAATAGAGGGAGTGGATGATTTTGCGTTAAGAAAGTCCCGCGGTTAAGCCACATGCTTTAGCGTGTGGTTAGCGAGACTTTTAGCAAAATTTGATTTGTATTTGTTTGTCGATTACAATTTATGTCCCGGCGGAGCCGATAACTTAACTGCCTTAATTTCTGAGCGGAACGAATGTTTTTTTGTTATAATAACTTAAAAGTACCATCTTAAGGAATATTTTTTAGTCTATTAAAAGTTGGGAGAAGAGCCTTAATTATCAATATTTTTCTTAATAACTAATAACTAATAACTAATAACTAATAACCAACAACTGCAAAAACTCCGTTTTTGCCACAGCAACCTTTTTATAGTATTTTCTCCTGAATAAATTATAGCAATTAATGCTATTAATTGATCGTTGAAAGGAGGTTTAAAATATATGAAAAATAAAAAAGGGTTATCAGGTATTGTAACAACTCTAATTATTATCTTATTAGTTCTTGTTGCCGCAGGTGTTATTGCAACTGTTGTAAATAATTTCTTAGATAAAACAAGTGGTTCTGCTGATGTAGCTTTGAAATGTACTGATATTGAAGTTAGAGCAACTAAGGTTGTTCAACAGTCAACTACTGTCTACAATGTAACATTGAATAGAAAGCCAAGAGGTGAAGGAGAAGTTGGTGCTAAAATAGTTTTCTTTTCAGACACATCTAACAGTGAGCCAATGCCATTTGGAGAAATGTTGAGTCCATTAGAGACAAGTACCAAAACTATAACTCTTGTAGATGCTCTCAATGCAACAATGGTTTCAGTTACACCATATTTCCTAGATGACTCGAATAGAGAAAGATTGTGTGAAGGAACTTACGAGTTTAAGTTTGAATAAACAGTCGATTTATTTTAGTTAAATTTTTATTTTTTTATTTTTGTTTTTTCTCCCCAATTTATTGGGGAAATAAAGCGGTGAAACGCTTTACATTAGAAAAAGTACTTGCTATGCCTTCTCTCTTCAGTTTACTGAAGGAATAAAATCACGAAGTATTTTTATATTAGAAGAGGTACTTGTGGAACGGTCACTTTTTCATTACAGAAAATTGGCGACGCGTGACATTTTTTAGAATTGAGCCGATAGGCTAGTTCTTTAATTTTTTTAGGGTCTTCTCTCGATTTTTAACAAAAACACAAGTGCTTTCAAGTCTCAACATGACTTACGTAATCTGAATTTTTTTGCTCTGTTAATATGCATCTTAAATTATAGTCGCTGTTACCACAAGGAGGGCGCGAGAACCTGGATGATAATTTCAAGACAGAGACAAATAGTATATATTATTTTTTAAAAAGTGGATAGTATTTCTCTGTTTGAAACACAATGTTTGCCCGTGCCACAGGCGATAATATTATGCCTTAATTGCTGAGCTTGCGAAGGTATTTTCTTGCCTTTAATGGGTTGATATTGCTAAATGCTAATGAATTAAAGAAGTAATCTATTCAAAATTGGGAGAAGCGTTAATTTTTTTAGATGTGGTCAATAATTATGCCATCAGAACAATATACACATCATCGCCCTTACGAACTCTTGCAGGCAGCTTAACTCCAATAGTCTCGCCCCTTTTAGCAGATGTAATAGGCTGACCTTCAATCTCCATACTCTTAATATTAAAATTCTCAATCCCAGTAGTTTTCCCAATTATAGAAATCTCATCTCCAATTTTAACTGCATGAGATTGAACGAGAATCTCTCCAACCATTGGTTTAGTATAATAATGTTCAACTTTTCCAACAAAAGCCTTCTTCTTTGTAGCAACAGAATGTTCAGTCTTCGAAAAATCATCACTAGTTGGAGTCCCTAAATAAAACCCAGAAGAAAATCCCTTCGTGTAAACTTCTCCTAATCTTTCAAGTCCTTCTGCAATTTCCTCTTTTGTTAGTTTCTTATCTAAAGCTTTCCGATATTCCCGAACAACCCTATCTACATATCTCGGGTCTCGACTTCTTCCCTCAATCTTAAACGAAACAATCCCGGCACTCTTCAACTTCTCAATAAACGGAAATGTACACAAATCCTTCGCAGACATAACAGTATTTCCTTCAAGCTTAAGTTCATTGCCCCTATCATCCTTAACAGAATAAGTTCTTCTGCACGGCTGCGTGCACATACCCCTATTAGCACTTCGTCCCGAAAGCTCTTGACTCATAAAACAACGTCCAGAAATAGCCACACACATTGCCCCGTGACAGAAAGACTCTATTTCAATATTGACTTCCTTCCCAATCCTCTTAATATCCTTTAGCGACAATTCCCTAGCAAGTACAATCCTCTCAGCTCCGAGCTTCTTATAGAACTTAGCAGCCTCCGTATTTGCAATAGATGCTTGAGTGGATATATGGAAAGGAATTTTGTTCTTTTTACATAATTTGATAACTGACAAGTCCCAACAAATAACAGCATCGACTTTTCCCTTTATTTTTTTCAAGGTTTTATCCAGCTTATTCAGCTCATTATCATATACAATTATATTAATAGTAACATACTTTTTCACATTTTTACCGCAAATATTATTAATTTTCTTCAAATCTTTAATCTCAAAATTCTTAGCATTGGCCCTCATAGAAAATTCCTGTAATCCAAAATATACAGCATCTGCCCCAGCTTTCACAGCTGCAACTAGTTGGGGAAATCCTCCTGCTGGTGCAAGCAATTCATACTTTTGTTTCTTTCTCATTTAGAAAAGAACAAATTTTGCTTTTTATTCCTTTTTGTATTGTATATAAGTTTCCCAGTCTGCTTCTTGGTCTCTTATATTCTGATAATCCTTCAGTCAAAGTAGAACTCTGTCTCTGTTATCCTCAAACAAACGATTTCGGCATTTGCATCTAATTAAACTGTCTTAGCAGAGCAAGTTTGGACTGCGCTTGCGCGTCCAAAACGCAGCGGGTGCGTAATGTTTGTTGATTTTCTGCGGTGTTCAATCTTCGGTTTGCAGCTAACAATTCTCCCATATCTGATTACAAGAACTTTTTCCGCCCCTTGTCACTCTAAATTTTAAAACAGATTTCGTGTCCCCAAAAAATAGTCACGAACCTTTATATACAAGAGTTCGTTAGTTTTCTTGCAACATACAGCGTGTTGTAATAAAACAAAGGGGGATATACAACATATTGTATATCACTAATAAAATGAACTGCCCATTTTGCGGACATACAAAATCCAAAGTAACGAATAAAAGAGAGTCGCCTGAAGGAGTAAGAAGAAGGCGTGAGTGTCTAAAATGCACAAAAAGGTACACTACCTATGAACAGGTCTCAAAGCAGGATTTGTACGTGGTAAAGAAAGACAATACAAGGGAATTGTTTAATGCAGAAAAGATAAAACACGGACTTGATAGAGTTTTTTTGAAAAGACCCTTTTCAAAAGAAAAAATATATTCAATCGCAAGCCAGATAGAAGAACAATTAAGAAAAACTGGCAAAAAAGAAATAAACTCAAAAAAGATAGGGGAACTCTTGATACGAAAGATCAAGAAATTAGATAAAGTCGCCTATATTCGGTTTGCCTCTGTTTACAGAGACTACAAGGATATAGACGACTTTGTTGAGGAAATAAAGGAATTAGAATAATGAGAAGTATAGATAAACACATAGAAAAAACAGAACGTCCAGAAGTTTTAGATGCTGACTTAGTTCGTTTTAATAAAGGAAATCAGGATTGGGTAGCATTTGTTGGAAAAAATAAATATGGTAAACCTGTTGAAATCTTTGCGGGAAAAGCAGAAAGTCAGAAAGAAGATGGCGACTATGTTATCCCAAAAAGTATACAATCAGGTAAAATTTATCGTGTTGTAGACGATGGGGGAAAAAGATATGATTTTACGTATAAAAAGAAGCGTGCAGGTCATGATGATAATAAACTGTATAAGACTACTGAATCTCACATATCAGAAAGATTTGATAAAGAATTTAATGACATCTCAATATCTCTTTCTCATAGCTTGAGATATATGCCTCATATGGAAGTAGCTAAAATGGCAAGAAATATGGGGGCTAGTGAGTCTGCAAGAGAATTGTCAAATGGTATGGCTGGGGTTATAGAAAGTTATTTTCCTGTGTTCTCAGTAGATGCTCCGTTCAAACAAAAAGAACAATTTTATGAGGGACCTGTTTCTAAGTTCTCTTTAGATTTAGAATCATTATCTTCACGTAAGGCTAATATGGTTTTTCATAAAGAAGAAGAAAAGGAGCTTGAGCGAGCATAAAAACAAAAAATGAGAAAAATAAGAAAAAGAGATGGCAGTGTAGTTCCTTTTAGCGAGGAAAAAATAGGCGAAGCAATTTGGAAAGCAGCTAAAGCCGTTGGTGGAAAGGATAAGGAAAAATCAGAACACTTAGCAAGGCAAACAATTGCCCTAATTTACAAAGAGCAACAGAATCATTATATCCCAAATGTAGAAGAAGTCCAAAATACAGTAGAAAAAGTTCTAATCGAAGAAGGTCACGCTAAGGTTGCAAAGGCATATATTCTTTACAGAAAGAGTCACGAAGAATTAAGAGATGTAAAGGGACTATTTGATACAATTGAAGTAATCGATGATTATATTGGATTAAACGATTGGATGGTAAAAGAGAATTCAAACATGGGATATTCTCTGCAAGGTTTAAACAATTATATTGTAGACAAAATAATCAAAAATTACTGGACAAGAAGAGTCTATCCAGAAGCAATTAGAGAAGCCCATCAAAGAGGCGATATGCATATTCACGACCTAGGAACATTAGCTTCTTATTGTGTAGGATGGGATTTAAAAGATATTTTAACCGTCGGTTTTACTGGTGTTCCGGGGAAAGTTTCTTCAAAACCCGCAAAACATTTCCAAGTAGCTTTAATGCAGGTAGTAAATTTCTTTTATACATTACAAGGAGAAAGTGCAGGCGCTCAAGCCTTATCTAATTTTGACACATACCTTGCACCTCTTATTCGGTATGATAATCTAAACTATAAGCAAGTAAAGCAATGTGTTCAGGAATTCTTATTTAATTTAGCAGTCCCAACAAGAGTTGGATTTCAGACACCATTTACAAATATTACAATGGATCTACAAGTCCCATCCTATTTAGCAAATGACCCCGTGATTAGAGGCGGTAAAATGCAAAAAGAAAAGTATGGAGAATTCCAAGAAGAAATGGATATGATGAATCGTGCTTTTGCAGAAGGCATGTGTGAAGGTGACGCAGATGGAAGATTATTCACCTTTCCAATTCCAACATATAATATCACAAAAGATTTTGATTGGGATAATGAAAAATTAAAACCACTTTGGGATATGACTGCAAAATACGGAATCCCTTACTTCTCAAATTTTATCAACTCAGATATGGATCCTGAAGACGCAAGAAGCATGTGTTGTAGATTAAGAATTGATAATACTGAGTTAAGAAAGAGAGGTGGAGGATTGTTCGGTTCAAATCCTTTGACAGGCTCAATTGGTGTAGTTACAATGAATATGCCACGATTAGGTTTTACATCCATTGACGAAGAAGACTACTTAAAAAAACTCGGGCATTTAATGGAATTAGCTAAAGAAAGTTTAGAAATAAAAAGAAAGGCCGTAGAGAAATTTACAGATGCTGGATTGTATCCCTATTCAAAATTTTATCTAAGATTGGTAAAACAAAGATTCGGGGAATATTGGAAAAATCACTTTGGAACAATCGGTCTTTTAGGTATGAACGAATCTATCGAAAATTTCTTTGGAGAAAAAGAAAATATCACAACAGAAAAGGGCCATGCTTTCACTGTTAGAGTTTTAGATTTTATGAGAGACAAACTTGCAGAATTCCAACTTGAAACAGGTAGTATCTATAATTTAGAAGCAACACCTGGAGAAGGAACCTCTCACAGATTTGCAAGAATGGATAAAGAAAGATTCGGAAAAATAAAAATTGCAAATGAAAAGCAATGGAGAGAAAATGGAGCTTCAGCTTATTATACAAATTCAACACAACTGCCAGTAGGTCATACAGATGATATATTTGAAGCAATGGACTTGCAAGACGAACTACAATGCAAATACACAGGTGGAACAGTTCTCCATGGTTTTGTCGGGGAGAAAATGAATGGAGATCAAGTAAAGATAATGGTCAGAAAAATAGCAGAGAATTATCATCTGCCTTACTTCACACTAACACCCACTTTCTCAATTTGTCCAAAGCACGGTTACATGGCAGGCGAGCATAAGTACTGCCCGAAATGTGATGAAGAAATTGCAGCTAGTCCTTTAAAGGTCAAAGGAGGAGAAAATGAAAAGAACTAAATGCGAAGTGTATTCCAGAGTCTGTGGTTACATAAGACCAATAGATCAGTGGAATGAGGGAAAGCAAGCTGAGTGGAGTGATAGAAAAACTTTCAAAGCTTGTCCTGAAAATGGAAATTAAAGGAATCCAAAAGTTTACTCTGTTAGACTATCCTAAAAAGATAGCTTGCACCATATTTTTATTTGGTTGTAATTTTAGGTGCGGCTTTTGCCATAATCCAGAACTTGTTTTAAAAGATACTAATCCAAAAATATCAGAAGAAGAAATCCTATCTTTTTTAGAAAAAAGAAAAGGTCAACTTGAGGGTGTTTGTATAACCGGCGGTGAACCACTCTTAACTTTAGACGAAAACTTTCTTAAAAAAATAAAAGATCTAGGTTATCTAATCAAATTAGATACAAATGGTTCCTTCCCAGAAAGAATAAAAGATTTAGTAGACAAAAGATTAATTGACTTCATAGCAATGGATATAAAAAATTCTAAAGAAAAATATCTAGAAACAATTTCAAGAGATGTCGATTTGAATAAAATAGAAGAATCAATAAAAACAATTCACTCCTCTGGATTGCCATATGATTTCAGAACAACAATCGTTCCTGGCTTCCACGAAAAAGAAGATATAGTGAATCTGGCTAAATGGTTAAATGATTTGTTAGGTAAAAAACCAAAAAAATATTCACTTCAAGGTTTCAAAAACATGGGTAAATTTATTGATAATAAATATCAAGAAGAAACAAATGTAACAGAATTATATCTAGAAGAAATAAAAGAGTTGATAAGAAGTTCTTTTGAAAAAGTAGAGGTTAGAGTATGAAAATAATTATAAAAAAGAGGCGATTGTTAGTAAAATGATATTATCTGACAAGGATATAAAAAAAAGAATAGAAGCTGGAAATATTTTAATCAATCCATATAGTGAAGATATGATTCAGCCAGCAAGTTATGATTTACATTTAGGAAATCAGTTTAAAATTTTCATCCCACATAGTGCGACTGTAATAGATCCGAAGGAATCAGTCTCTTGTATGATGGATAATATTCATATAGGGGATGATGATTTTTTTGTTTTGCATCCAAAGTGCTTTGCTTTGGCTTTAGTTAAGGAAAAAACAGGTGTTGATTCAAAACATGTTGGGCGACTCGAAGGAAAAAGTTCTCTTGCTAGATTAGGGCTGATAATACATACGACAGCCGGATTTTTAGACCCTGGGAATGATTTAAATTTAACATTAGAATTATTTAATGCAAGCCCCTTACCAATAAAATTATATCCAAATATGAAAGTAGCTCAAATTGCCTTTGAAGAAATATCTTCAGCTTGTGAAAAACCCTATGGTTCAAGTGGTCTTAATAGCAAATATAGTGGAGATGAAGGCGTCCAGGAAAGCAAGATGCATTTAAATTTCGGAAATTAAAATATGGTAAAAATAAAAGTAAAAAAACTACACCCAGATGCAAAACTCCCTCTCTATGCTAAACCCGGCGATGCAGGGATGGATATCTTCTCATATGAAGATGTTATTATTTATCCAGGTAAAAGACATTCCGTCTCAACTGGGGTATCTATTGCGCTCCCAATCGGATATGTTTCTTTAATCTGGGACAAATCAGGAATTGCCCTAAATGGTTTAACAAAAATGGCCGGGGTAATCGACTCAGAATACAGAGGCGAATACAAGATTCTACTTCTAAATGTTTCAGATAAGCCATATGAGATAAAAAAAGGTCAGAAGGTGGCTCAAATCTTGATACAAGAGATTGTCAGCCCTGAAATCGAAGAAGTAGAAGAATTGGATATGGATACCTCTCGTGGCACAGGTGGCTTTGGATCAACAGGGCTGCATTGAATATTTTTTCAGACTATCTCATGAATCCGCCTCCACCAACCCCTTAACCAGGTATGCCCTTATATTAACTCAATGCCATCATATCAATATGTCTTCAGAATACCTTCGCAAGCTCAGGAATGAAGATATAATATTATCCACTGCGTTGGCAGGCATAAATTGCTCAACTCAAGTAAAGCAATATCAATTTCAACCACAACCAACCTCAAACCTCTATGCACGCATTGCGAGGAATAATTCAAAATGTTTTGACAACAATTAGGGTGGGCGACCTATAGGTTGGTTGGGTCTTAATATCAATAATTGTCAAAGCTGTCTTCTGTTCTAATAACTGAACCACCGTTTAGCAATTTCTAAAATTCCAATCAATTATGCCGTCATGTTAATTCAGGTACCTTAATATTAGTTTGCCTCCTGTTTTCCATCATCAAACTGAAAGCGAATACTTTCGCATTCTATCTATTATAATTTGCCATTCTCTATCTCTATGGCAAAAAAAGAATGTGGCGCATGCGGCACAAAAAAATGCGTAAGTTGTAAAGGCTGTAAGACTTGTGGAACTTGTAATTGTTAATTATAGGATAGATTCAATTTTTCTTTTATTTTTTCTTTTGAATCATAAATACTAAACCTTGTAATCTCTGGAAGAACTCCCCCGTGGATTTGACATGTCTTCAAATCGAAGTCACATCCCTTTAAGTAAAAATTCCCAAGAATTTTTGCTTTCCCATACGGCAAAGCGAATGGAAAACCACTAGGGTGTGGTCAGCGAGACTTTTGGTAAAAATTTGACGACATTTAAAGTAGTTAATTATATCTTTAACTTGAGTCCCAGTCCCGCTCATATCTGGACAGGCAATCGCTAAATCTAAAAATTTTCCTCTTCTTATTTTGCTATATATAGTTCATTTATTATAAACAGTTGTTGTCTCTGGAGTATACATCGCTACCTCCAAAAATTTATAAACAAAATTTTCTTGCAATCATTGATTAAGATGACAGAAGTACCAGAATTAACAAACGGAGAATTTGCAGATTACATTAGAGAAGGAATCGTATTGATAGATTTCTTTGCAGAATGGTGTATGCCCTGTATGATGATGAGTCCAGTTGTTGAAGATTTATCCGAAGAACTTTCAGGAAAAGCAAAATTCGGCAAGCTAAACATTGACGACGCTCAATGTATAGCAAACAAATATAACGTCTCTTCAATCCCAACATTCATAGTTTTCAAAGATGGCGAACCTATAGAAAAAGTAACTGGTGCAATGAACCAAGACGACTTATCAGAGCTAGTACAAAAGCATCTTAATTAGTTAATTTTATAAATAAAATATTTCTATTTCCATTATCAGGCTATTAGAGAAATCTAATTATGCAGCACTGTAATTTATTACACTGCTCAATCGAAATGGCTTCGTAGCTCAGCCTGGTCAGAGCACTTGACTTTTAATCAAGGTGTCGCGGGTTCGAATCCCGTCGGGGCCATTTTTTTCTCAGATATATTTCGCTTGCAAAATATATCTGCTATAATAATATGCCAACTTGGACTCGTATGTCTATAAATTCCCCTAGATTTCTGCTCCACAGAGCAACTCGTGGGTTAAAGACTTGATTCTACAGAATCGTGGCTTTGTGAGAAGTTCCCAAAAGAACTTCACTCAGGTAAAAAGTTTCACAAAGCTTTTTGCCTTGCCAACTTTCCCAAAAGGAATTTGAGCGCGAATCCCGTCGGGCCATTTTTTCTTTAAGTAATTTATCCTCAAAACTTTGCCCCGACTATTTTACATTGAAAACTTTACAAAGGGTTTTCAAATGCCTA
>JAQICZ010000044.1 GCA_027858295.1 Nanobdellota archaeon
GCGGAGGGAGGGTCGGCCTTAAAATATTAATTCCATTATATGCAATTATCTAAAAATCATTCTTAAAACTCAAGAAACTTGACTTCCATTAGCAATCTCACCCGGATTAATCAAACTAACCTGAGAATCATCTTCAGTAGAAGCAGCAAACAACATTCCTTCACTAACAACTCCCTTCATCTTACGAGGCTTCAAATTAGCAAAATAAACAATCTTACGGCCAATCAAATCTTCCTTAGAATAATACTTCTTAATCCCAGCACAAACAGTACGAGCTCCAATATTTTCTCCAACATCTAGGCTAATCTTATACAATTTATCAGCATCTTCAATTTCTTCAACTTCCTTAATCTCTGCAACCCTCAGGTCCAGCTTCGCAAAATCTTCAAATGTAACTTCTCCAAGCGTCATAACACCTTCAGCCTTTTTCTCTTTATTAACTTTTTTATCTTTCTTTTTTATCCCTGACTTCTGGCTTATAGCTTCTGGCTCTTCCTGCTCAATTCTAACAAAAAGCCCTTCTCCTTTTTTTATCTCAATATTTACATCAAATGGCAAATTCAATCCTTCTTTTGTAAATTTAAACCCACCAAACTTATCAGCAATCTTTTCAGATGTAGACGGGATAAAAGGATACAACAGAATTGCAATATTCTTAATCGCATCAGCCAACTCATACAAAACCTTCTTATCCTGAGTAGCCCAAGGCTTCTTCTCCTGAATATACTCATTACACAAATCAATAAAAGCAAAAATTTCATTCAAAGCCTTATCAATCTCAAGATTCTGCATCAAAGAATTAATACTATCAAAATTTACAACAAGCCCACTCTCACATTTTTCAACACCATACTTCTCAATCAACCCAGTCGTTCTTGAAACTAAATTACCTAACTTATTCAACAACTCCCCATTGTGCCTATCAACTAAAGCACTTTCCGAAAAATCCCCATCATCTCCGAAAGGAGTTGCTCTACATAAAAAATATCTAGCAGAATCTTTATTTCCAGTAATAGCAACTAATTCATCAATATTAATAACCTTTCCAACTGACTTAGAAATCTTCTCATTATCAAAAGTCCACCATCCATGAGCAAAGACTTTTTTAGGTAATTCCTCACCAACAGACATCAAAAACGCAGGCCAATAAACAGTGTGAAACCAAATAATATCTTTACCAATCAAATGAATGTCAGCAGGCCATCTAGACTTATCGTCTACTCCAGAGACATAATTAAACAAAGCATCAAACCACACATAACAAACATGTTTTTTATCAAATGGCAACTTAACACCCCAATCAAAAGAAGTCCTAGAAATAGATAAATCACGAAGCCCCTCTTTTACTCTATTAATTATTTCTTGCCTTCTTCTAGGTGGTGAAATGAATTCTAAATTTTTTTCATATAACTCTAATAATTTATCTTGATATTTACTCAATCTAAAAAAATAGGTTTCTTCTTTAACTTTTTCTACAGGTTTTTTATGTATCGGACAGCATCCATCTTCCAAATCTTTTTCAGTATAATATTGCTCACACCCGATACAGTAAAGCCCTTCATATTCTCCTAAATAAATATCCCCATTGTCATATGATTTTTGCAACATTGACTGAACATTCTTCTCATGATCCTTATCAGTAGTTCTAATAAATCTGTCATATTCAATTCCCATCTTAGACCAAGCATCCTTGAATTTAGGAATTAAATCATCAACAAATTCCATTGGACTCTTTCCTGCAGCTTCAGCAGTATCTGCAATTTTCTTCCCATGATCATCAGTCCCAGTTAAAAAATAAACATCCTTACCTAAAAGCTTATTCCAACGAGCCACAACATCAGCAATCACAGTAGTATAAGCATGCCCAATATGTGGAATATCATTTGGATAATATATTGGAGTTGTAACGTAAAACTTTTCTTTTACCATAAACTCATATCTACTTCTAGTTATTTAAAGATTATGACCAAACAATAGAAATCAACACTTTTTGTTAATATCTTTCAGAAAAACCTTCATAGACTTCAAAAGTTCCTTAGAAAACAAATCTTTATTATTTTGCATCGTTTGTTTAATTTTATCTTTAGAATGTTTTTCAACAGCCTTCTTCATAACATAAACGTAGCCATTAGAAAAAACTAGAAAATTTGGAACACCTGAAAGAACTCCATTATTTGTTAATCGCCCTTTCCCTTCATTCACAGGCACATTAAAACTAACATCTTCCTTAAATTTCGTCTTCCCAATTAAAAGAAAATCCATTCTATGAACAGGTGAACCCTCTTTACTAGATCTATCAAACGATTCAATCCCTAGTGGGGGATTCTTTAGATCACCATGATTTGATTGAAAAATGGTGGTATACTCATCCTTGGTTCTCTTATCTACAGAGAATACAACAAATAAATCTTCCAACTTCACTTTTGACATGTCTTCAAATCGAAGCCACATCCCTTTAAGTAAAAATTCCCAAGAATTTTTGCTTTCCCATACGCCAAAGTGAATGGAAAACCACTAGGGTGTGGCTGCCTTTTTTCGATATTATGGCACCTGAAAGGTGACCGTTTCCGATACAAAATTTTGTCAAAACTTTTCCCCGACGGCTTTACATTGAAAACTTTACCAAGGGTTTTCAATTGTGTGTAAAGTTGTCCACAAGGGCTTTGATTTGCCTGAATTTTTCGGCTAAACAAAGTTTACTTTGTTTTCCCATAAGCCAAAGCAAATGGTTCTTAGCCATAATCAAATATGAATGGCATCCCAAATAGAGGGAGTTGACAATTCTCAGGCAGTTTTGAAATCCTTGGGAAAATTTCAAAAGAGAATTATCTGGTGGATGATTTTTGCGTCTCGAAGATTCTGCTCGTCAAGCCACACCCTTTAAGCAAAAATTATAAATTTTTGTTTTCTCATATTCCAAAGCGAATGAAATTCCACTAGGGTGTGGTAGAGCAGAATCTTAGCAAAAATTTGACATAACAACATCAAAGAAACTTTTTATTTAAAAATTATGACCCCATTACAAAACCATCATCAATACCTCTGTCAATCTAAACAATATTTGTCCCTGCCAGAGGCAATAATCCAAAAGTTTTGCCAACAATTGGGCGGGAGAGGACGCGTAACAATGCAAGCGGGCGCGAATATAATTGCCAAAACGGCCTTCTGTCTTACTAAAAATCACCCAACCAAAATGCTATGCAATCCCTTCCGATTCTTCAACCCATCAGCGACCTTCAAAAGCGGTTCAACCAAATCAGCAGCCTGTATTTCAGTCAATCCCAACTCCATCATAACATTCACATAATCTTCTTCCATAAGGTTTCTACCAGCACCAACGCCATAAACCAAATGCGTCTCAGCCCCAAACCTTGAAGTCGCAACCAACCTATTCAACTCCCGTCCAGACCAAAGATGCCCTTGAGTAAATTCCTTCGCAGCAGCAGAATATCTTCTAGCTTTATTTTCTCCACCAAACTTCACATCAACATAAGCCTTCCCAAAGTCCATTCCAGAATCATATATTGGGACAACCTCTCTCGCAAGATTTCCCATCTGTCTATAAGTTCTGTTATGCATCATCGACAAAGCCGTATTAATATCAGTATTAGCAACAATTCTTCTTATTTTTTCTTCATTATTTTTCATCATTTTTCCTCCTTAAACATTTTATGGGCGAAAAACTTTTCAAAGGGTTTTTCGATTGCTCGAAAATGTTTTTCGCAGAGATTTACAAAATAAATCTCGAGGACCGAAGTAAATCAATAAGATTTACGGAGTTTCAAACCTTTATGGGCGAAAAACTTTACTAAGGGTTTTTCGATTGCTCGAAAATGTTTTTCGCTAAACAAAATTTTAAATTTTGTTTTCTCATACGCAGGACGCGAATGAATAGGACCGAAGTAAATCAATAAGATTTACGGAGTTTCAAGCCCTTGTTATATTGTCAAAAGAAAATTACTCTTAAAACTACGTGGTGATATTCCCCACCACATTAGAAACATTTAAATAAAACTCAAACATTTCTCAAGTAAATTAAGTAATATTCAAAATCTTAAAGAAAAAGAGGTGATAAAATCTAACCACACTCTATAACATAGGGGGTAATAGAAAAGTGGGAAGATTCTCAGAAAAACATTGACAAGGTCAATAATAAAATCCTTAAGATGAAGAATTGCACTCCAACTTGAGTGCCTGACAAGGTCAGGCCTCATGTCCATTTAATTTTCCTCAAAATGAACACAGAATTACTAAAAGAAGCAGGATTAACGAAAAATGAATCGGCCGTATACAAAGCAATGCTAGACCTCGGCCCAAGTCAAGCAGGACAGCTATCAAGAAGAGCTGGATTGCACCGTAGAACCGTTTATGACACAACAGAAACACTAATCCAAAAAGGCCTTGCAAGCTATATCATAGAAAACAACAAAAGAATATTTTCAGCCGCAAATCCTGAAAGACTTCTAGACATAATAAAACAAAAAGAAGATAAAATCCAGCAAATCATGCCCGACATGATGAGTTTATTCACAAGAACCCAAAAAACAGAAGGAACAAATTTCTACAAAGGAAAAGCTGGCCTAAAAAATGTATTAGAAGATCAGCTTCAACCAGGAACAAAAGAAATCTTAATCCTCGGGGCCTCTCCAGATGCAGAAGAAACATTAGAATACTATTTCAAATGGTTCAACGAAAAGCGAGTAAAAAGAAAAATAAAAATGAAATTAATATACAACAACAAAAATAAAATAAAGCTTCCACTTTCAGAAATTAAATTCCTACCCGGAGAACATGAATCCCCAATGGCAATAAACCTATACCGAGATAAAGTCGCAATAATACTATGGCATAAAGAAAAACCATTCGCAATAGTAATTCAAAACCAAGAAATTTACAAAGGATTTAGGGAACAATTTGATACTATGTGGAAATTATCAAAAGAATAGAACCCAATATATAAAAACAAAATTTAACAAACAATATTATGAAAGAAGTGACATTAACAAAATCTGAGAAAATAGAAGCGAAACATCATACTAGAAGATTATCAATAAAAGAAGGAATATTACGGTCTGTAAGGGCAAGTTTCGGAGACCATTATATTGCACCCTTCACAATTGCCATGGGCACAAGTAGCTCATTAATTACAATTCTTAATTCTGTCTGGAACCTAGGGCCTGTAAGTCAACTATTCGGCTCTAACCTTGTTGGAAAGAAAAAAAGAAAAGATACTCTACAAAAAATAGTTTCCATTGAAGCCTTTGCTTGGCTATTCATTGCATTTATCGGATTTATGTATCTAAAAGGCATTTCTCCACATTTACTACCATTTCTAACAATTGCAGGCCTTGGTGTAATGGTTTTTGCAGAAGGAGTCGGTCATCCTTCTTGGTTTTCACTAATGGGAGATGTCGTAGATGATAAATTCCGTGGAAAATGGTGGAGCAAAAGAAGCACAATAATTTCATTTTCAACCATTGTCTTGTCAATAATCTCTGCGCTCCTATTAAATTATTTAAAAAGTATAAACAATGAAATAATTGGGTTCATCAGTTTATTCGTAATTGCAGCAATTGCAAGAATATATTGCATCTATTTATTTGGTAAATTCTATGAACCAAAATTAAAAATAAAGAAAGAAAAGACATACACATTCAAGCACTTTCTTGGAGAATTAGAAGATTCAAATTTCGGAAGGTTCGTTATGTTTAGAGGAATGCTCGCCTTCACAATCGGGTTAACCTCCCCCTTAATTTCCATTTATCTATTAAGATATCTAAAATTTGATTATCTAACATTCATTGTAATCATTTTATCAGGAACCCTATTTTCAATACTAACACTAAACCTTTGGGGTAAAATTTCTGATAGATATGGAAACTTTAGAGTTATTGCTTTAACAACTCTAATCATTCCCTTAACTCCGTTGCTCTGGATACTCTCAACCTCAAAGATATACTTATTCTTTATTCCAGCAATCCTAGGAGGAACAGCATGGTCAGCTTTCATAATGGCTTCCGGTAATTTCCTTTATGATAACATTGGCAAACAAAAAAGAGGAAAAGCCATAGCATATTACAACTTATTCGTAGGACTTGGAGCCTTTGCAGGTGGACTTGTTAGTGCACTTCTAATTAAAACAATTCAAGTAACCTGGATTGAACCACTCTATGTAATATTCATAATCGGAACATTCGCAAGAATGCTTGTTGTTGCCTTTTGGATTCCAAAACTAAAAGAAATAAAGAGAAAAGAAGAATTCAAAGGATTCAAAGAATTAAAAAGAGTCGCAATAAAAGAAGCGAAACCAACACTAGTTGAAGACCTCCATGAGATTGCATCAATCAGTAGTTACCTCAGAGCAAGGTAATAAGCATTAAGCTTTATTGGAAAAATCAACAAAGCAGCTAGAAGCCTGAGGATTAAAGCCTGAAAATATTTTAAATTACTTTATAATTTTTTAAAATACTTAAACCAGGGCAGTCAAAAGCTTCCGACATCAAGCGTCCAGCTTTTGGCTGCGAAGTTGGAATCAGAAATTTCAACAAAACCCAGTATTAAACAAACTTTTTAAATCAAAAACACTAATAATTTACTATGTTAAAGAAAACAAAATGTTCAAACTGTGAAAGCGGAATAAAAAAGTCTCATAACTTCTGCCCAAACTGTGGTATTCAATTAAAAGAAACCTCACAAGACTATGGAATGCTAGGAGCAAATGACAAAATAAAAGAAGTTGAAAAATCCAAATTATTTGGTGGTGGACTCTCTGGAAATATCATGAACAAGATGATTGGTGGAGCAATTAAAATGATAGAGAAAGAAATGCAAAAAGAAATGAGTAATCAAAAAATGCCAACAACAAAAATAAAATTAATGCTAAACGGCAAAGAAATTTCACCACAAAAATTGCCTCAACAAAACAACATAAAGAAGGAAGCTCCAAAAAACCTACCCATCGACTTCTCCGAAGATAACTTAAAAAAATGGCCTACATTAAAAAAAGAAGAGCCCAAAACAAATCTAAAAAGAATTGGTGATAAAATCGAATACGAAATGGAAATGCCAGGCGTAGAAACAATCAAAGACATTTCAATTATCAAATTAGAAAAGAGCCTAGAAATAAAAGCAATTTCAAAAGAAAATGCATATGTAAAGATAATTCCCATAGACATGCCCTTAAAAAAATTCACATTACTAAAAGGTAAATTAACTCTAGAACTTGATGCAAGTATGTAATATTACTTACTCAAAACCAAAAATTATTTATTTTAAATTAACACAACTATTATTATAATATTTTCTAAAATCTATGCAAAAAATATGATCCAACACGGATAAAGGCTAATTTGAAAAATTTGACTTTCTGAGAGTTTTTCGTCAAACGCGTTTCCCAATCGCGTAGAAAAATTCTCTGTTGTTCAAATGCGTGAAAGAAAACATGATCCAACACGGATTTGAACCGTGGACCTCTGCCTTATCAGAGCAGCGCTCTACCAGGCTGAGCTATTGGATCATCTGATATATGAATTTTAGAGAAATTTCATTTATAAAAGTTTTCACAACAAAAAACAATCAATAAATATTTGTCGGAATTAACAATCTCCAATATCAGTCAGCAGTTTCTCCATTAGCTCCGGGACCACAACAAAATATACCCAAAAGCTTTTTAAACCATTTCTCTCTAAATTAATCATGGCAAAAGGATTATACTACTACCTAAGACAAGCATGGAAGAAACCAGATGCAAAAATACTTAGAGAAAGAACGATTAAATGGAGAGCCGGAGATGTCTTCACTAAAGTAGAAAAACCACTAAGAGTAGACAGAGCAAGAGCATTAGGATACAAAGCTAAAACAGGATTTGTAATTATTAGAATCAGAATCAACCGTGGAGGTCACAAAAGACCAAGACCAAACAAGGGTAGGAGATCAAAAAGACTACATATTAGAAAGAACCTATCAATGTCATATAAATGGATTGCAGAACAAAGAGTTTCTAAGAAATTTACAAATTTAGAAGTACTAAATTCATACCAAATTGGTAAAGATGGTCAACATTACTTCTTTGAAGTTATCTGCGTAGACCCACAAAGACCAGAAATTGCTAACAATAAAGATACTGCTTTTATCACAAAGAAAACGAATCAAAGCAGACCAGAGAGAGGAATTACTTCCGCTGCTCACAAGTCTAGAGGATTAAGAACAAATAGTCCAACTTCAAAGGCAAGACCTTCAAAGAGAGCTTCAGAAAGAAAAAAATCAGCTTCTGGTATTCGTAAAAAACACAAAAGAGCCTAAATAATTTTAATTTCTTTTTGGCATAAATCTAATATTTATTTTTTTACATAACACCACTATGCCGCAAAATGAAATATAAGATTTCTACTCAAAAATAAATCAAAATTGGGACATTCCCATATCATCTCAATCAGACACCACCAGATATCTCCAGCAAACGACCTCTACCTGTAATTCTAATTCAAAACCCCAACGGAGATAATTTTAGTTCTGTCGAAGACGAACAAAAATTATCGTGAGTGCAATAAGAAAATTATAATATTATTAGATTCCAACAAAAGATATAAACCAGATATCACTCTCATTAACATGTCAAACTTAGTACAAACAAACGAAATAAATTGGAAAGATTACAAAACAGAATTCTTAACAGGAAAAACTCTGAAAAACTTTCTGATGTCAGAGACTATCCCCTGTCTATCATGTAGATTCAAAACTCCAGAAGACTTCTATGAATCAATAATTTTTAAACTCCCGGGTGGAAAAGAACACAAAGACTACAAAATGATATATTCTCACCTCGTGCAATTCTATCCACACGACTACTTAGAGAAAAACGAGCTAGCAAAGAAACATAACATAAAAGAAGAAGATATCATAGCCGAAGGCTCAGTAAAACTAATGGATACATCTTTAGAACAAGATCCATTGGTTCGGTGGATGATTATTAAAGCTTAAATTCACAACTCATCCAAAGGACTTCGAATTCCTTCCAATCCTTTTTTTTAAACATGAGTATAAATTTTAGTAGTCTTCAAATCAGAATGCCCCAGGAGCTTCTGAATATAACGAATATCAATCCCAGCCTCTAACAGATGTGTAGCAAAAGAATGCCGAAGCATATGTGGAGTAATCTTAATCCTAGCTTTCACTCCCAACTTATTCAAAATTTCCTGAACAGACTTTTTAGAATATTTTGCCTTTCTACCTTCAAATAAATACTTAGTTTTAAAATCATTACTAGAATAATACTTCAACAAATCATTCTTCAAAGAATCAGAAAGCAAGGTAATCCTATCTTTCTTACCCTTACCCAAGCTCACATTAATCAAATTTCTATCAAAATCAATATTTTCACGCTTTAAATCAACTAACTCCTGCAACCTAAGCCCAGAAGAATACAATAATTTTATCACCAGCCTATGCTTCAGATTATAACACAATCCTAAAATTAACTTAATCTTCTCCTTAGAAATAACCTTCGGCAAACTACTGTCTTTCCTTTTCAGAGGAATCATCTCTAAATCAAAAGGATTCTTCAGAACATCAAAAAAGAAAAATTTAAGCGCTGCATAGCTCAAACGAGAAAAACTAACAGACTGCCTTTGAGAAATCAAATAGCGGTTAACCCCCTCATGCGTCATATTACACGCACTTTTGCCACAAAATTCCAAAAATTCCTTGACATGAAACTTATACGTTTTAATAGTTTGTCTCGACTAACCACGTAAGATACAAGAATCTTCAACTTTCCTCAAAAACACATCAATCGGAACGGTGTAATTAAAATGTCGCATAAAAATAATATTAAACTTCAAATTTTATATACCCCATATCGAATATGTTCAACCTACCCGATTTATCACAATAATAATTGCGTTAAATATATGTTAGTAGAAATAAATTGACAAGCTACTTGCAAAACTTCATCATTAGTTCTGTAATCTTATTTTGATTATCTGATGAAGTGAAAATAGAAACAATTACTCTCTCCTTTCCAAAAAACACATCAATTTTAAATTCTTCATTTCCAAAGTAAAAATATTTGTCTCGGTATAATTCATTTGAATACTTTTTTGCAGAATAATTGTCATCTGAATCACCAAGTAATTTTAATAATTCAATTGCCGTTGTGTGTTTTTTAAATCCTAATGTATGAAGAAATTCTCTAAAAAGTTCTAAGAAACTTTCGCTTTTCTCAATATGGAACACATTGTGGGTTTCTCCTTTCTTAATTCCATATAATTTTAATTTCTTCATACTAAAAGAGTGATTGTTTGAGTTTATATTTTTTACGCTTGTCAACTTACTCTTCGCCAGCCCTTCAGGACGTTGCACTCTGGCTCGGTTTTTTCTTTCAGAAAAAACTCTACTAACAGCGATTAAAACTCCGCTCACTTGCAGTTCGCTACGCCCTTCGGTTTTGTGGGTTGCCTTCAAAACCTATGGGAAAATAAATCCTTCGGATTTACTTCTCTTAATCGCGATGTTATAATCAATTTAAGTTTTCAAGTTCAAAAAGATTTAAATAGAAATCCACTTTTTATAGATATATGAACGATGAAAAATTCATGAGAATCGCAATCAATGAAGCTAAAGAATCATCAAAGGTTGGTGAAAAAACACCCTATGGAGCAGTGATTGTTAAAAATGATCAATTAATTTCATCTGCATACAATAATGTAAAAAAAAATAACGATCCAACTGCACACGCAGAAATAAACGCCATACGAAAAGCATGTGAAATACTCAATACTCATGACCTTTCTGGTTGTGTTTTATATACTACTTGCGAACCTTGTCCTATGTGTTTTTCTGCCTCTTGGTGGGCAAAGATATCCAAAATTATTTATGGAATTAACATTTCTGATGTAATTGATAAAGGTAAAAGACAAATTAATGTAAATTGTGAATTCCTGAATAATAAGGGAGATTCAAAAATTGAAATTAAAAGTGGATTTCTAAGAAATGAATGTTTTGAACTATTCAAATAGTGAAATTGAAAACTTAAACTCTTCAGAATTTTGGCTACGCCAAACCGTCTTGTAGACTATTCCTCGTCCCTTCGGGAGATTATAACAAGGATTTAAACTCCGTTACGTTGCACTCCACTACGCCCTTCGGGGGAATTGCTTTGCAATTTCTCTAAATCGCAATGTTAACCCCAAAAACCCTCATCCACATATCCTACAGAATTCAACAAAACCCTTATAAAAAAATAATAACTAACATTACCATGAAACAAACAATCAAAAATTTAATCGCTGCATATATAGGAGAATGTCAAGCAAGAGCAAGGTATGAATTCTATTCAAAAATTGCATTAAAAGAAGGTTATAGGAAGATATCAGAAATCTTTCAAGCAACAGCAGACCAAGAAAAATCCCACGCAAAAAGATTCTTTAATCATATTCAAGACCTAAAAAAAGAAAATCAAAACATAGAAATCAAAATTGAAATGGAACCAGAATTAAGATTAGGCGATACAATTGCAAACCTTGAAGCTGCAATCGCTGGAGAAACACATGAACAAGAAGACCTCTATCCAGAATTTGCAAGAATTGCACAAGAAGAAGGATTAACATCAATAGCAGTCAGATTCAGATCAATTGCAATAGCAGAAAGACACCACAAAGAAAGATTCCAAAAAATATTAGATGAAGTAAAGAATAATTCCTTCTTCAAAAAAGAAGAAAAAATATATTGGGCCTGCCTAGAATGTGGCTACATCCACGAAGGAAAGACTCCTCCAGCAAAATGTCCATCATGCGACCATGAAAGTATTCATTTTGAAAGATTAAGTGAAGAATTCTAAACAATAAAATGATAGCCTCACCACAATAAGAGGATGTATTTTTATGAGGAATTTCATTCAAATAATAATATTTATTACTTTAATCACCGAGATGTCAGCAAGGAAAGAGATATTGATAAATGTTTTAGAAGTGAGAGGAAAGAATCAACTGATATAATTAAAATAATCGTTCGCGCTGCGTGCAAATAATTATAATATTTACATAAAAGTTATATCTCAAACAACAATAAAAATCCAAATAATAATAAAACCCAGGTAATTTAATTCATAGCCAACGTGACGGTTCCGCAGGGGTGAGAATCTTCTAGCGCCATTATTGCAAACTTCTAGGCGATACGAAGTTCGAATTAAGAGGGGTAGCTGAGTGTCTTAAAAAAGTAAAATCTAATTATAAAACAAAGCCTATTGGCATATAATCCAAATTCATCAAGAGGGTGAAGGCATGAAGATTTCTCATCCAATAACAAAAGAAATAGCTTTATAAAAAATAACAAACTAATAATAACATGGAAATAAAAAAAAACTTTACAACAGAAGAAGCAAAGGAAAGAGGAAAAGAACTCGGAGTAGATTGGACAAAGTTTGATATAGAACAGTTTAGAATAGGAATGAGCGTAGAATTAGAACATGGGAGAATAAATATGTCCACAAACGTTACAGGAGATCATCCTTTCTTAACAGCAAAAATTGCGCTTGCACACTTAAACGAATTTCCAGATTATTATACAAGACTTTTAGAAATGGAAGAAAATGCAGAAAAACACTGGGAAAATAACTCAGAAAAACACACAACTCCCGAAGAGACAAAAGAACTTGCTAAAAAAGAAGGGTTATAATTTATCATAGCAACAACGCAACCTAAAAGAACTGCAAGAATATTATAAAATTATGCAAACACACCGAAACACATATAAACATATGAAATATTATTCATGTATAGATGATTACTTTATTCTCATATTTAATAAAAAGACAAGGGAGGGAAAATTATTATGACACACGAATTAATGCAATTACCATTTGAAGCAAATGCTCTTGAACCACACATGGACGAAGAGACAGTAAAAATTCATTATGGAAAACATCACCAAGGATATGTTGATAAATTAAATGCAATTATAAAAGAATATCCAGAATTAACTAATAAAACAGTTGAATGGTTACTAGAAAACATTTCAGACGTTTCAAGCGAGATTCGACAAAAAGTTATTAACTTTGGAGGGGGGGTATACAATCACAACATTTTTTGGAACATTCTAAAAAAAGATGTGGTACTAAATCCAGAATCAGAAATTGCAAAAGCAATTACTCAAAAGTTTGGAAGCTTTGAAAACTTCAAAGAAGAGTTTGAAAACAAATCAAACACCTTATTTGGAAGTGGTTGGACATGGTTAGTTCTAAACAAAAACCAATTAGAAATTATTCAAACAACAAACCAAGAGTCACCTTTATCAGGGCGAATGGTTCCACTAATTGCAATCGACGTATGGGAACATGCTTATTACCTAAAATATCAAAATAAAAGACCAGAATTTACAAAAAACTTCTGGAACATTTTAAACTGGAATAAAGTTAATGAACTCTACATTCAAGCAAAACAATAGATAAGTATCTATTAAGAGTAATTGATAGTAATTAATTATTAATTTTTTATATACTATCACTTTCAAATTCAAATATATTTCCAAAAACAAGGATTAACGAGTAAACATTTACTGGGAGTAATCAAAAGAGAAATATAGAGTCTGTTCAAAAACAGGAAGCAAAAAAACAATGCAGTAAACCATCATACTGTATTGATAATATTCATAAAATATTGCTCGTTCTTCGCTCAATAATATATTAAATTACCCCTCGCAGTGCATGCAAATAATAATCGATAAACAGAGTAGTTATTGAAATTGAGTCAATCAGTATTTAATAAAAAGTAAATCTCCCAACCACAGCAAGCTGCGAGGTATATAGATGAAATAAACACACTTTCCATGTCCCCGCTGGAGCGATAATATAACATGATCTTCTGAACATGGTGAAGCAATTATTTAAAAAAAATTAATAACCAAAAAACTAGCATGAGAAAAATCTTCTTTAATTAATTTTGAATAATATTAACTCTTCAAAAAAGACCTTTAACAGAACAAGAATAGACGAGTAAACCTACTGGGAGCTATTAAGATTAAAGGCACATAAAAAACAAGCAGCTCTGTAAAAATTATATATTTTTACACCTGCTCTTATATTCAAACTAAATAGTAAAAGAATAACAACCCAATTCTTAAAAACTCAAATCCCATAATTAATATATGATAACTTTCAAAATAATCGGAATCATTGGATTGATTCTAATTATCGCCGCAAACATTCTCACTTTAAAAAAGAAAACAAGATTAACATATTCATATCCCTTATTCACACTAGGAGGTATTGGACTATTAATTTATTCAATCTCAATAAATGACTTAATCTTCATAATACTTCAAGCTGCATTTATTGTAATTACAACATACGAGACAATAATAACAATGAAGAAATAACCTCAGACCTCCTAAACCTTCTCAAAATCTTAAATAAAAAATATATTGATTTCTCGCTAGCAATTGATAAAAGACAATTAAATTAATCTAAAGACATACGAGGATTATGTTTCTGATAAAAATATTATTAGAACTGCCAATAATTATTCAGATTGCCCTGTTTATTATACACTATTTGCACCTGACGGTCTGAGTCTCAGGTTCTAGCACAAGGGGTTACCCGTGAGTCGATAATTCAATGGTATTTATTCTGATGCCTTCTCTTGTTTTCACTCTTCAGTTTTCTGAAGCTAAGTGAAAGTATGGTTTACCACGAAATTTACTGAAGGAGAAAACGACGTAGCGTTTTCGTTAATAGAGGTACTTGTGAAACGGCGGTAGCGAAGTTATTTTTTATGATTAAAAATATAATCAAAACAATCAATCATCTTACTATTCTTACATCCCATACCCCCCTAATCCTTAAAAATCCAGAACTCTTAACTATTCTAATATGTTATACGAAAAACTAGCACAGCTATACAAAAGCCTATCCTCAACAACAAAAAGACTAGAAAAAACAGAAATCTTGTCAGAATTCTTAAAAGAAACTCCAAAAGAAGAATCTGAAATAATTCATCTAATTCAAGGAAATATATACCCAGACTACGATCAAAGAAAACTTGGAATCTCAGAGCAATTAGCAATCAAATCAATTTCGAAATCTTTCGGGACAACTCCAGAAAAAGTAACCCAGGAATGGAAAAAAGTAGGAGACATTGGAGAAGTTGCAAAAAATCTATGTAAGACAAAAAAACAAACAACTCTTTTTGGTTCAATATCGCTAACAACAACAAAAGTTCTAGATAATCTACAAAAAATTCCAGAATTAATCGGAAATGGAACAGAATCCCATAAACTCGGAATAATAACAGAACTACTAATCTACGCAAAACCAATAGAGGCTAAATTCATAACAAGAACATTAATTGGAGATATGAGAATCGGTGTTCAAGAGTCAACAATTAAACACGCCATCCTAAAAGCATTCTTCGAAGGGAACAAAGACTATGAACCAATAATCCAAAGAGCAATTGATAGAACAAACGATTTATCAAAAATATTTCAAATTTCTAAAGACGAAAAAATTGAAGAACTAGAAAAAATAAAACTAGAAGTCGGAAGCCCCATTCGTGCAATGCTTGCAGCAAAGGTCTCCTCTGTAGAGGAAGCATTAAAACAAATGGGGAGCCCCCTAGCAGCAGAATACAAATACGACGGGTTCAGAATGCTAATCCACAAAAAAGAAGGAGAAGTAACTCTATTCACAAGAAGCCTAGAAAACGTAACAAAACAATTTCCAGAGATAGAAGAATATGTAAAAGAATTTGTAAAAGGAGATTCCTTTATCCTAGATGCAGAAACAATCGGATATGATAAAATAACAAAAGAATACACAGACTTCCAAGCCATTTCTCAAAGGATTAGAAGAAAACATAAGATAGAAGAAGTAATGAATAAACTACCAGTAGAACTAGCAGTCTTTGATATCCTTTTCTACAATGGAGAATCCCAAATTGAAAAACCATTCAAAGAAAGAACAGAACTCGTAAGAAAAATAATAACACCACACCCCTTCAAAATAATTCCGTCACACATGATTATATCTTCAGATGCAGAAGAAATAAAAAGATTCTACAAAAAAGCACTAGCAGACAACCAAGAAGGACTTATGCTAAAAACACTAGATGCAGAATACAACCCCGGTCGAAGAGTAGGACAAATGGTAAAGCTAAAACCCGAAGACCGAGACCTAGACCTCGTAATAATCGGTGGAGAATGGGGCACAGGAAAAAGATCCGGCTGGATTTCTTCATACACACTAGCCTGTAAAAAAGACGACAAATATTTAGCCGTCGGAAAAGTTGGAACAGGAATAAGCGAAAAAGAAGAAAGCGGAAAACTAACCCTAGAACAACTAACAAACCTCCTAAAACCCCTAATAAAAAAAGAAGACGGAAAAGACATAGAAATAGAACCAAAAATAATAGTCTCCGTAACCTATCAAGACCTCCAAAAATCAACAACCTATAAATCAGGCTACGCCCTAAGATTCCCAAGAATAACTAATCTTCGAGAAGATAAACCACTCTCTGAAATAGCAACACAAAAAGAAATTGAGAAAGCATTTGTGGGGCAGAGGGTTAAGGGAATTAAGTTTGGGTAAACAATATAAAAATGAAAAGAATATATAAAGAATTAATAATATATTTCATCTTAGCTATAATAGTTTCAACTTGGGGCTATTCTGCATTTTTAACAAATATGAATTTATTTAATGAGAAATATACTTTTCTATTTAATTTGTATCTCATGGGTGTTTTCGTTGGGACAATATCTCATTTTAGAAATAAAACAAAAATCAAACTACTTAGTGAAATTATTTTAATCGGCAGTATCGGATCTATTATTTTCCTTGGACTACAAGGTATCTCTTTTAACCCTAAGTTAATATCAATTAGTCAAATTATTTCATTGATAATTCCATTCTGCTCAACCATTACTTGTACTATTATGTTTACTGGATTAATTGGAATAACTGTTGAAATGATAGAAAGTGTATTTGTGAAGCTGAAAAATCCTATTGGAATTTAACTTTATAGAATATCATC
>JAQICZ010000030.1 GCA_027858295.1 Nanobdellota archaeon
CTCTCCACTCATGCAATCTATATCTAGAATTATATTTTTGCACATTTCCCTGTCCAAGAGTGTTCGCTAAATCCAAATTTAAAGAATATGCACTAAAATTTATTGGATCGCAAACATAAATAGGTCTCTTTTCATTATATGCAATTTTTCCTATTTTTTTAAAAAAATCAGCTTGATAAAAATCAATATTACTTCCTTCTACATCAGGAAAATATTCTAATGGTTGCTCCAAAATAACTAAATCTGATTGTTTAATCTCTTTATGATATTCTCCTTTTCGTTTGTCAAAATCAGAATTTTCCTTTCTAGATTTATCTAGTTCAAATCCATGGTCTATTCCAACAAGCCTAACTCTTTTATTTCCAAAAGGAATTTCGACAGTTTTCTCTCTATTCATAAAATACATAAAGAAATCAAGATATTTAAACCTTTCTTTTCTGTCACCACTTCTCGGAGACGAAAAAAACAAGCGGAAGGAGCGCGTTGAACTTTTTCAGTGGGAGTCGAACAATATTTTATCCTGCGATTATAATTCAAACTCTGTAAATATAAAAAAATCAACCAAGGTGCCCACAAAACACTATTTGCTCTTATTTGTGGTCACCTCTTTGAGGGTTTTCTTATATTGATTAACCAAAAACCTCAAAGTTGATTTCATATCATCATTTTTAGAATATTCTTGCAAAGTTTGATAATATTCTTGCCTATCTTCTAGCATAATATTTATCGGCGGATATTTATTCTTCAAAAGTATAAAGTTCAATAATAACCTTCCAACTCTCCCATTTCCATCTTGAAAGGGATGGATATATTCAAATTGGTTATGAAGAATTGCTGCTAAAACTAGAGGTTTAAACTTATTTTTATTTTCTTCGTACCATTTGATAAAATCTCCCAGATATTCACTCAATTCTTCTTTTTTTACACCTGAATGAATCACTTCCCCCAGTGAGTTTCTAATAACAACATTCACATTTCTTAATTTCCCTGCAAAATCCTTAGAGCCATCAAAACATAATTTATGCAATTTTAAAATTAGCTTCAGGGACAATTCTTCTTTAGTATTATGGATATATTCAATAGCCTCAGCAACCCCTTTAGTCTCAATTTCATCTTCAGTTTTGACAATTTTCTTTTCGAGTATCTCATGAACTTCATCTTCAGTCACAGTAGAACCTTCAATTGCATTGGTATTATATACAAAATCCTCAACAAAGCTATTCCACTCCTTTTTTGTCAAATGCTCAATTTTAATCTTATTGTCATATTTATTCAAAATGTCCAACTGTTTTTTTGTCAAAGAAAAAAAGAATAAATCAGTATTTACATCTTTTAATAATTCTAGAATAATCTTCTCTGCTTTTTTTTCTTTCTTTTTTAGTTCTTCTTTAGATAAGTCAAGACCCAGATATTTTCTTATCTTCTGAACTTTACCATTATCACGGTAAGAATGGACTAAATAGTATTTTATAGAATTTTTCGATTTTCTTCTTTCAATATACATAACATATCTAAGGTGACCACGTTTTTAATAATTTTGATTTTTGTGGACACCTAAAAAAGAAAAGGCCTAACATTTAAAACGGGAGTCGAACAATTATTACTTGTTTCCAAGAGATTTTATCTTTTTCTTCAAATCTTTCTTTAATTTAGGTAAAACTTTCTTCCAATCAGATTTCAATAGCCCATATAGACATTGATCATGAATTTTATTTGTAGAAGTGCAAAGAACATGCTTTCGGAGAGTTCCTTCTAATTTCTACCCCATTTTTTTCTGAACAACATTTGAAACTTTATTTTCAACAAAGATAAAAGAAGTTAACTTCCTTAATTTTAATTCATTAAATGCAAAATTATTAATAGCAATTTTTGCCTCAGTCGCATATCCCATTTTTCAATATTTTTGATTTAGCCAAGAGCCAATTTCAGCAGTCCCATGTTTTTTCCTCACACAACTTAAACTAACTTCTCCAATAACCTTCTTTTTAGATTTTAATTCAATAGCAAAAATATAGTTTGATTTATATTTGCTTTTCCATTCTTTTATGGTATCTTTAATTACATCCAAAAAATCATCCTTTTTTATCGGATATAGAAATGGAGTAATATTTTTTAATAAATTTTTATTGTTCAGACCTTCTAAAAAATTATCAACATCCGATAATCTAGGGGCTCTTAAAATCAATCTTTCAATCTCTAATCTAATCACCATAATAAGGATACTAAGTCAAATTTTTGCTAAAAGTCTCGCTGACCACATCCTAGTGGAATTCCATTCGCTTTGGAATATGAAAAAAACGAAATTCTCAGGCAGATAAAATAATTGAAAAATATTTTATTGGAGAATTTGTTTAAAGGGTGTGGCTTGACGTGGGACTTTTTTTAACGCAAAATCATCCACCAGATAATTCTCTTTTGAAATTTTCCCAAGGATTTCAAAACTGCCTGAGAATTGTCAACTCCCTCTCTTTTCGGAAACGGTCGCCCTTCGGGTGCCATAATATCGAAAAAAGGCATCCACACCCTAAAGAGATATGGTTTCAATAAGAAGACATATCAAATTTTATAAATTAACCGATGATTTCCAAAAAATGTTCGGTTCCCCAGAAGTTTCCTAAAGAATCAACCCAGAAACAACAGAAACAGCTACGATAAACGTCGCCATTCCCTATTCTAAAGCGGAAGGGGGGAATCGAACCCCCGTTGCCCGGACCACAACCAGACGTAATAACCACTATACCACAACCGCCATAATTAAGATACTAATTTCCCAGCATCTAACTTTTACAACAAATATCCATTTATAAGTTTTTTTCCAGAGCTAAATACCCAACCACAACTCCGAATCAAACAACCAGAACCTCAAACCTGCTATGCACGCAGCGCGAACGACTAATTCAATATCAATCTACCTTTTATTATTCAACATTTACCCCACCTACTTATCACCTCCAAAAAACTTTATAACTCATCTAATATTATCTAAAACATGGAAACAGTAAAAATTAGACTAGCTAAAAGTCAAGATTTAGAAAGAATTAAAGAAATATTCTTAGCTGCTGCAACAGATGAGACAAAAAGTCAATTCCCAAAAAAATCAAAAAAAGATATTAAAACTGAAACTCAAGGAGAATTAAAAAATATCTTTAAAAATTTTAAAAAAGAATTAAAATCAAAAAATAGCAGATGGTTGGTTGCAGAAATCAATTTAAAATTTGTTGGCTTTGCAAATGCAGAAATAAAAAGAAAAGATGAAGGATGGCTAGCATTTAATTATATAGAAAAAAATTACAGAAGCAAAGGAATAGGAAAAAAATTGACAAAAGAGAGAATTAATTGGCTGAAAAAACGAAAAATCAAATATCTATGTGCAACTGCATTAATAAAAAATAAAAAGTCAGTAAACAATTTGAGGAATTTTGGCCTAGAACCAACAAGTTTTAAATTACAAAAAGAGATTAAATACTAACATGGAAACAGTAAAAGGATTCAAAGATAAAACAGGGAAAGAAGCACAAGCAGCGCAACTAATTCAAGAAATAGCAAAGCAAACATTCGAGAAATATAATTACAATTACGTAGAAACCCCAATCATCGAATACGAAGAATTCGTAAAATCAGGATCAGACGAAGGCGACGATGCAATTTCAGAGATATTTAAGCTAACAGACAAAGGAAATAGAAAATTAGCCCTAAGATATGAATTTACATTCCAACTAAAAAGAATTGCAAACATGCAAAAACTTCCATTCAAAAGATTCCAAATTGGTCCAGTATTTAGAGACGAACCAGTTAAGGGAAACAGAGTAAGACAACTAACTCAATGTGATATCGACACAGTAGGAGCAAAAGTAAAAGATCAAGCAGAAATATTAGCAGCTTTTCAAGAAATACTAACAGCACTAAAAATAGATTCAACAATCTATGTTAATAACAGAAAACTCCTAAACGAAATTCTAGACGAATATAACATAGAAAACAAAATAGAAGCAATTAGAGAACTAGACAAATTAGACAAACTCCCAGAAGAAGAAGTTCGGGAAAACCTAGAAAACCTAGGAGCAGAAAAATTATTAGAAGTTGTAAAGCAACCAAGAGAATACTTCAAAAAATACCCATCATACGCAGAAATAGAAGAGCTTGAAAAATACTGCTCTTACTATGGAATTAAAATTAAATTCCTACCATCACTATCAAGAGGGCTATCTTACTACACAGGAAATGTGTGGGAAATAAAATCTCCAAAAATCAAAGAAACAATCTGTGGAGGTGGAACTTACATGATAGGAAACAATGTTGGAACAGGAATCTCCTTCTCAATAGAAAGAATGATAGCAGTTTCAAACATTCTAATAGACATCAAAAGAATCCTAGTAGTTTCACTAAACGAAGACAAAAAAGCAATCCAAATATCAAACCAACTAAGAAAACAAGGAGAAAACGCCTCAGTATTCTTTGGAAAACCAAACAAAGCCTTCGACTATGCAGAAGCCTACAATATCAAAAAGATTCTATTCGTAGGAAAAAAAGAATGTGAAACAAAAAAATTCAAAATCAAAGACATCAACACAGGAAAAGAAATAACAATAACAATCGAAAAGAAAAAGAAAATAAAATTATAAAACCATATATTTTCTATAACAGGAAACTCTTTCTATAAATGACAACTCATTTACATCATCCACAATCCCGGCTGCGACTTGCCTCTCAGAAGAAAACTCGAAATCAAGCTCTGAATAAGATTTCCTAACTTCATCCCCACACATAGGATAATAAATGCCTGAAGGAGAAAACAAATAATAATTCTCCACTCTTTCGAACCTTTTAACCTCAGCTAATGTCTTTTCACCTCGTCTCAAAGCAGCTAAATCAAAAATATCAGAAGGTCGTTTAACAATCCTCCATCCTTCATCAAATAAAGAATCAAAACTTTTTTCAAGATTATTAATTTTACTCTCAACAAACTCTTTTTCAGGTATACCCATAATCCTAAACCCCCATTAACACTTATAAGAACAACCCTTCCCCTTAAAAAGATAACATAAACTTTATATAAACAACCTCAACAAAACCGTTAATTTACTATCATTTCTATAAAACTTCCTTAATATCAACAATCATAACTATAAAATCAACAAACCCATTCTAAAATTCAATAAACAAAAACAATTCAAAGCTTACAAAAATTTTCTATGATTTCATGATTGTACACCTCAGGATGAGACAAAACCCCATAGATAGATTTATCTTTATGTTTCATAGCATGAGGACAAACATTAGACATAGCATAAATCTCAAAATCAGGAGAAACCACAGAATTCTGATGTAAAGAATAAACCTTTTTCTTCCCAATCATTCCCAAAAACTCACGACTAAATTCAACATCAACAGATCCAATTTCCTTAACATGCTCAATCTTTCCACCATAAATCAACTGAATAACCTGACAACCAGCACAAATCCCCAGAATTGGTTTGTCAAAATCCCAAATCCAACTAAACTTAGGAATATCCTCCAAATACTGATTATCATACAAACTAGTTCCACAAATAATAACCTTCTCCGCCTTCTTTAAATAATCCTCAGTTACCTCATCATAATTACAAACAAAATAATCTTCCCCCATTCCATTAAGAACATTCAAAACCGGCCCAACAAATTCATAATAATGAAGCGACTCCTTACACACATTTATCACAAGTATCATAACTTTTTTAACAAAATCAAATAATTAAAGGTTTGCCTAATCAATTAACGGTTAACAGTTTACAGTTAACAGAATAACTTCTTCCTCATAATAACAAACTTCACAGGATTATCCACAGGCAAACTATAAGCAATTCCCGAAATTTCGTAACCATTATGCAAATAGAAATCCTTTACATTAACCATAGAATAAACATAAACATCAACCATGCCCTTTTCCAAGCAACGCTTTTCCATAAATTCCAACAACTTCTGACCATAACCTTGCCCTGAAAAATCAGGATGAACATAAAGACCACTAATCTGACTACCATCAAGAGAAACAGTTCCAATAAGTCTATTGTCAATCATCAAACAATAAACTTCCTCTTCCCTAAGCTCTTCCTTAATTCCATTTTCAAAAGAATTCATTAAAAGAACATTAAGACCTTCTCTAGAGTAAACCTCTTTCATCGCCTGAATAGATTCCCGACGACAAACAGATATATCTCTAACATCACCACTCTTTGCTTTTACGATCTGCATTAATAAAAATAAGGATAACTTCTTTATAAATAACTATGATACTCGAAAAGATACTTTGAAAAACCCTCGACAAAAAATCTCAATCAGTTATTCTGATAAACTCTCTTCCCTTCCTCTATTTTGATTGATTTTTTATTTAGACCAGGCACGGAACCCGGCGTTGCGTACTTCCCGTACGCGAGTAAGGAAATAACAAAGTATAAATGAAAAATAAACAAAATCAAACTAACTCAATTTCTAATCGATACGAGTACTCACCCTCGATAGAAATTTTAGAATCAACAACCTTCAATTCTCGAGAATAAAGAGGACAACCAACAACAAACGTTTCAAATTCGCCACCTTCACCAGCTACATGAATTTCATATTTTTTATTAAGATCACGAATTTCAGAAATAAATTTTTTATCAATCTCACGAAGCAACCAAGACGAATCAAAAGGATAAGCAAAAACTCCAACAATAATAACTTTAAACTTTTCCTTCAACAATTCATCTAAATATTCAGACTCATCCTTCTGCCAAAGAGGATTAAAAACTTCTAAATCCAATTCATCACAAATCTTCTGTACACGAGAAGCCTGATAAACCGATTGAATCGCTCCACTAATAACGCCCTCAATACCATATTCATCCTTAGCTTTCTGAATTGCAATCTTCAAATCCTCAAGCTCAATTTCCTTTTCTCCCTTAGTCCCCTGAATTAACAAAGGAACCCCCATAACCTCCGCCTGCTTCTTAGTCTTCTCAACCGATGGCGTATGAAACATATAACTCTCCAAATTCTCAGAAAAAATCGAAACCAGACAAGCTATATCATAACCTTCATTCTTCGCCATATACGTCGCATAAACAGAATCCTTCCCACCAGAAAAAAGACTAGCTAACTTCTTCACCATTAAATTTTCAAGAAAAATCACTTTTTATTTCTTTGGAGCATCACATCTGCAAAGAAATTAGAACTCATAGCAAAAATCCATTATCATTACCACCACAAACCCAAACAACCCATGCCCGCGCCGCAGGTGATAATATTATGTCCCAACAACTGAGCAACAGCGAAGCAATTTTAAAAATTAAAGCCTATTCAGACCAGCCACCATATCCGCCATCAACTTTGATTATAGAACCCGTCACAAAACTAGCTTCCTCAGATGCTAAAAAAGAAACAACCTTAGCAATTTCTTTTGGTTCTGCAAATCTTCTCACATAAATCTTTTTAACTTCCTCTTCAACAAAATTCTTAGGCAAATCTGCATTTATCTTAGTATTCACCCAACCAGGAGCAACAGCATTCACTCTAATCATTGGTGCAAGTTCCATTGCCAAATCTTCTGTCAATAAATTAACACCAGCTTTTGTAACATCATAATCCATTGAATCAGGATGAAAACAATTAATTCCATTAGTAGATGAAATATTTACAATAGAACCTTTAATCTTTTGCTCTTTCATTCTCAATGCAACTTCTTTACAACAATAAACCATGCTCATTAAATTAGTATTAATAGTTTCTTTCCATTGTTCTGATGTCTTCTCAAAAAAAGGAATATCATAAACAATTCCCGCATTATTTACCAAAATATCAATTTTACCAAACTTATCAACACCCTCCTTAACCATAGCCTTAACATCATCCTCGCTAGAAACATCACATTTAATTAGAATAGCATCTGAGCCCATTTTTTGAATTTCTTTAACAACATTTAATCCATCTTCTTTTGTTTTAGAACAATTAATTATTAACTTCGCACCCTCTTTTGCTAATTCTAATGCAATAGCTTTACCTATTCCTCTACTTGACCCCGTAACCAAAGCAACTTTATTTTCAAATCTCATAACAACTTAAAGAATTATTTTTTTATAAGAATTTTGGTAATCCTCTTCTTAAGTACACAATCTATCTAACCAACTTATCATGAACTCAGCACACCATAAACCTCCAACCAAGTATGCCTTCAAATTAATTCAACTTGCCTTCGGGAGGCTGGCCGGGGGAACGGAGTGGCGAAGGGCGGGCCGGACTTAAAATATAAATATAATACAATTACTTCCCTTCTTCACCAAAACTATCTTCATCTAATAGATCACCCAGTTTCTCAACCTCATTCAATCGAGCCATTTCTTCTTCAGTCAGCTCACTCATATCAATCTTCAAATCTAAAAATGGATCTGGATTATGTTTCAAATAAATATGTTTCATCCAGATATGAATATCCTCGAAAACACCCTCCTGCTCCAACCAAACTTCACCATTACTCTCAAGCTGCAAAAGCGGAAAAAACGATAAAGCCCTTTCATCCCCTTTATTCCCAACAAAAGTATCATAATGAATCCTTTTATGTGACTTATTCGCATCAAAATGAGCGGCCAATCTACTTTGCAACTTTTTCATTCGCTCAGTAATACCAAACGTCATCTTAGGCAAACTAATTCCCGTTTCACGAAGAGCATTTTGATTCACGATAGTTTTCTTAATACGACGATTCTCAGTAACAATTGCCTTATTCAGGGACTCAATTAGATCATTTAAAGTAACCCTCTTATAACGAGGCATAGGGCTCTTAGGAACCAATTCAGGAATATCCTCATCCAACTCCAACCTCTCAAAAGGAGCTCTCTTATTCTCCACCTCTTCACGACCAAATAAAATATCATCAATCGACCTCAGATACTTACTCATAATTAACTCAGATTTCAATCTCAGAAGCAACGAAGCAGCCAAAATAACCTTACTAGAAACAAAAAAATCCATCTCTTCATATTTTTCTATTCTATCAAAAAATCTATCCGCCAGAATTGATATATCAACATCCCAGGGATCCAATTGTTCAGTATTAATAAGGTCAAAAATAATTTCTTTCCACCCCAACTCACGATTAAAAATTAAATCATGAACTTGATCTTGACTAACACCCTCTTCCTTAGAATTCCCCTCTACATTTCCCTCAATCATACAATAAATAGAACTTTGCAACTTATAAAAATTAACATTCAAAATAGAATACTTTTAATAGAAATAAGGACACCATCCATCATAGAATATGGAAGAACATTTTTTAGAAACACTCAAATCAATTGAAAAATCTAATAACCAAGATAAGGCACCATTCGCTGTGGAATATGGGAAAACGAAATTCTCAGATAGATAAAATAATTGGAAAATATTTTATTGGAGAATTTGTTTAGGGAACCAAGGAGATTCTTCAAACCAAATAAAGTAGATAGTTTGCGTCCTCTCCTGGGTAAAAAGAGGTGATAACATAACTAGATTTTTAGACTATATAAAGCTTTCTTTAATGTTACTTCTAAAAAATGACAGGTACATACTTTCCAGAGTAGTTAATACCATTTGTCACTTTTTGATTAATATAAAAAACACAAGAAAACAAATTTTGAATTATTTTTTATCAAGATACTGCTAAATCATTTTGCCGTGTACTTATCGTACACAAAAAATTATTTAGTAGTGTATTGGTGAAAAAGAAACAAAATTTAGTTGAATTCGGCGTAATGGCATTTACCACAATAAACCCTGTCTTTCGCTTCCATTAAGAAAATTCCAGGACCACATCTTGGACAACTTCTCTGTCTTGTCACAATGTCGCCATTTACTTGGTATTTAGTATACTTTTTACTTGTAGGTTTGTTTTTATGAGGCTTTTTACCTTTCTTTACAATTTTCTTCTTTGCCATTAGTTAGCCTCCTCCGCAGGTGTTTCTGATTCAACCTTAGCAGCTTCTTTTTCAGCCTTTTTAGCTTCAGCCTCAGCTTTCTTTACTTCAGCAGCTTCTTTAGCAGCTTCTTCAGCAGCTTTTTTAGCTTCTTCAATAGCTTTCAACTCTTGCTTTGTTTTCTTTACAACTCTATTAAACTCTTCTTGAGATTTATAAATATCAGCAATAATTGTAAATGTCTTTGATCCAAATTTAGAATCAATTTTTCTAATTCTAACTAAATCAGCTTCTGTCTTGAATTCTTTAGCTATAATATTTCTTGATTCTGCTGTACTCGGAGTAAGTTCTGCAGTAATTGCAACTTGTACTTCTTTCCTTGAAAATAAAGAATTTTCGTTTTGTGAGATTATTTCTTTTTTCATTTTATCTTGTCTTTATAGCAAAATTACCTTCTGCCTTTATATTTATTTTGCTTGCAATTTCAGAATTTTTTGCATCCAGCACAACAATTCTACCTTTGTATGAATCTGTTGACTCTTTTGAATCACAATTTGGACACTTATCTCCGTCCTCATAGATTGTCTTACAAATTTTACACGCTTTAGATTTTGATGCCATTTTTATTTTTTAGCAGTCTTAGCCTTTTTAGTCTCTTCCTTTTTAGGTTGAGCCTTCTTAGCCTCTGCATCCTTTTTATTTTTATCTTCTTTAACCCAATCCAACTTACCTAAACCTGGCTGTCTCATAGTTAAACCAATTTTAGCTTCATCACCTTTATGACTGATTGCTACAATTCTAGCCATACACAAATCTCCTGCTTTCAAACTTCTACCAGAAGCCTTACCTGCAAGTGAACCAGCATCACTAAAACTAACATAATCATCCATTGTTTGTGAAATATGAATCATTCCTCTCATTGAGCCCATGTCAATAAAAGCACCAAAACCTGTAATCTCAGCAATTTTACCATATACCAGTTCTTGTAGTTCTGGTTTCCAAGCTAAAATTTTGAAAATACATTTGTAATATGCAGCTCCGTCACCAGCAACAATAATACCTTCTCCAATATGGACTACTTCAACAACAGAAACAGCTCTACCAACTTCTTTATCATAAAAATCCGAATAAGTCTCAGCTAGTTGCTTAGCAACAGCTTCTTCAGTAGGAAGACCGAATAACTTCGGAGCAACTCTTACATAATCCTCAAGTTCTGTTAAATAAAACATCTTAATCAAAACTTAAATGAAATTTCCATTTAAAAAGGTTTTCATTGCAATTCAAGTTTCTTACCTCCTCTTAACACCATCTTGTGATTTTTCACCCTTTTCTTTAATTCTTTGTCCATTGTAGCCAAAACAACCTGAGGATGTTCCTCACAATATTTTACAAGCCCCTTATCTACATATCTTCCAGGAGCATCAATTTCATCATAATCTTGAGAAGCAATAAACTTTAAAGCCAACTCAGCATGCTCTCTAAATTTCATAGCCTTACTACCATGATGAAGTCGCTTAATCTCTGCAATAACTTCCTTTGGAATTAAAACCCTATGTCCTTGCATCAAAAGCTCTTCTTGAAAATCCACCTTGTTTGCAACACAATACAATATGAAATTCGTATCTAATACTACCTTTGCCATAATAGAATATAACTTTCGCAACTTTAAAACTTAACTAAAACCTCATAAAAAATAAAATCCAGTAATTAACATGGGTGAGATAAAAACATTAACAATTTCTGTAATTATTCTAACATTAATTATAACAGTTATAGAATATCTTTTATCCATTCCATTATTATTTCATGCAATCATTGCAATCGTTATTGGGCTAGTCTTTTCTTTTATATTAAAACACAAAGAATCAAAACAACAAATAATTTTTTCGACAGCCATACTAACAGTATTTTTTTCAAGCATTCTCTACTTATTTATTTCAATAATAGAATCTACTCAAATAACAACTGGAAACTTCGGGAACATACTGGCTATTATAGCAACCCCAGAACTAATTACAATTCCTATTTATTTTATTGGGTTAAATCTCCCACTACTAATTAAGGTAAAACCAAAAAACAAGAAATCCAAAAACAGCCTCAATAAAACCAATTCTAGTACTCCTCGAAAAACTAATAAGTTACTCTGTTAGCTAAAACACTTCATACACGCAGCCTGAGAAATTCAACTCAGGTTCTCGTGCCCCTTAGGTACGCGAACGAATAATTATATTGCCTCAATATCTGAGCGACAGCGAAGCAATTTAATTTCTCAAAACCTTTATAACATAAACTCTATTATTAACAGCAGAGGTTGAAAATGAAAGAGATAGACAATGTACTCAGAGTTCTAGAACAAACCTTATATGCAATACAAAATGATAACTCTCAACCATTAAAAGAATTAAGTGACCAAACTCTCCATGCAGCAACGACAGGAGACGAAGACAACCTTCTTGTAGCAGTTGTTGTTTATTCTCTCGGAAAAATTCTCTCCAGATCCGATTACAGGACCCTACGCGACTGGGAAAGTTTTCATAGAATTGTCACAAGTTCTTTAAAATGTTCAATCAACGACCTTAAGAAGGGGAATACAGACAAGTTCAGAAAAGACTTCATGCTAATAAAAAAAGCAATCAACAAGGTTTCAGGAAAACTAAAAACATATATCAAAGAAGTTTTCAAAAATGCAGAAATTTCAAAAGCTTCAAGAATCTACGAACATGGAATCTCCGCAGGAAAAACAGCACGAATGCTCGGAATAACATTGTATGATTTGCAAAATTATATAGGACAAACCGGAATTTCAGAAGTATCACTAAATCAAACAATCAATGTAAAAACAAGAATAAAGATGCTGGAGGATTTATTTACAAAATGATAGAAGAAGCAATTCAATTCGCAGAACAAAAACATAGAGACCAAAAAAGAAAATTCAGTGGAGAACCATACATAACTCACCCAATAAGTGTTGCAACAATAATTAGAGACAATAAAAATAGTCACAGAATCACAGAACTAATAACAGCTGCATTTCTGCACGACACGCTAGAAGATACGAATATTACTGAACAAGAATTAAAAAAATATTTTGGAGAATTTGTATTATCACTGGTTAAAGAATTAACTACTGACGAGAATGAAATGAAAAAAGTAGGGAAGACAAAATACCTAGCAGACAAAATGTCAAACCCAAATAAAATGTCAAGCTGGGCATTAGTAATCAAATTAGCAGACAGGCTAGATAACGTTTCAGATATACATATTACATCAAATGAGTTTAAAGAAAGATATACCAAAGAAACAAATTTTATTTTAAGCGAGATAGAAAAAAATAGAGAACTCTCCCCAACCCAAACAATATTAATTAAAAAAATAAAGGAGTGCTTACAATGACTGAGAACGTACTGATTTTCGACGCTGGACCATTAATCGGGCTTACTATGAATGGTCTCTTGCCAGAGTTAAGAAAGCTAAAAGACATCTTTCCAGGAAAATTTATAATTACAGAAGAAGTAAAATATGAAGTTATTGATAGACCAATCAACATCAAAAGATTCGAATTAGAAGCCCTCCGGATTCAAGAATTAATTAATGACAGAATTCTAGAATTTCCAGAATCATTAGGATTTTCAGGAACCAAAATAACAACACAAACAACTGACTTAATGGCCATCGCAAATAGCACCTTATTCAAAAAAGGAAAAGCGGTTCACCTAATCGATAAAGGTGAAACATCAGCACTTGTTCTCGCGAGAATGTTAAATACAAAAGGGATAAAAAATCTAATAGCAATCGACGAAAGGACAACAAGAATGCTTTGCGAAAAACCAGAAAACCTAAAAAAACTTTTACAAAAGAAATTACATTCAAGAATTGACATAAAAAAAACAAACCTAGAATACTTCAGAGGATTCAGAATAATCAGAAGCTGTGAACTAGGATATATGATGTACAAGCACGGATTACTAAGTATTAAAAGCAAAAAAGCTCTCGATGCAGTTCTCTATGCGTTAAAGTTTAAAGGCTGCTCCATTTCTTCAGAAGAAATCAACAGACTAAAAAAAATGGCTTAACTATTTTTAATTCTTCCACCATTTTGAATAAAAAGACATGTTATAAGTTCACCTTCGCTCATAATTAATAAGGCCAGTTGTATTAATCCGAAGACATACAATGAGTCTATTTTTGACAAAAATGTTGTTATGATTTGTAATGATGATTTACCTCATTCTACTTACAATATAATCTTTGCCCCTACCAGAGGCCATAATTTAATTGCCTTTATTCTGAAAGATAGTGAAGGTATTTTTAGCTATACCAATAACCTAAAATAAAAGAGCCTACTTCTTCAACCGACAAAAATACCCAATGCCCTCTTTAATAATCTCAATAACCTTCAAACCATTTCTATCAAAAATTTCTTCCAGATCATCTTTACTAAATTGTTCTGAAATACCGATATCACAAATATCCTCAAAAAAAACCTTTCCATTTTCAATTCTGTCAATTGGAACTTTAACTTTTGCATAAGCATCTAATCTTTCACTTAATGCATCTTCATTATATACACTTAATAATATTTCTCCTACTTCATTAACTACCCTCTTCATTTCTCCTAAAAACAAATCTTTTTCTATACCCAAATTTCCAAAAGTTGCACCCATGCACATCACATAATCAAAAGAATTTTCACTATAATCTAAATTTCTACCATCACCATAACAAATAAAAACATCTGGATTATTTTCAAATTTTTTCTTTATGCTTAAGATTACTGGCTCATCGATATCAATGCCGGTAATTCTTTCTGTTTTTGATAAAATATATTGCAAACTTCGTCCATCACCACATCCGATATCTAAAATCTTTGAGTTTTCTGTAACGATATTGTTCAAAAATATTTCCTCATCATTAAACCATCTTTCATAAGATACAGGCATTACTTCAAGGAGCTTTTTCCAATAATCCATATTTGTTTTACCCATACCATAAAAAATAAAATGAATTATTTAAAATTATGTAGTCAAAAATTCAAACCCTCATCTTGAATGGGTAACAAAACACGGAGAGTTCAGGAACAAAATAAACGAACTAAAAGAAAAATTCGGAGATTTCATCTCAGACTATAAATCAATAACAATCTTCGACGAATACAAAATCCTCTAAAAAACGAATTAACTCCCTACATACGTAGCCCAAATAAATGACATCCGCCCTACACTAAAGGGATGGGGTTTCCATTAAGAGAGCTACTCAACAAATATTGTATTATGGTGGTTCACCTGCCCTTTAATTCTATTATGTTTTCTAAAATTCAAACTGGCAGTGACCTTGCCTTCTATCCACAATTTATTGTGGGAGTATAGTACTGAAAGACTACACGATAGTAGAGGTGCTTGTGAAACGCTAACAAACGACCTCGGGCCTGAGCACTTAATTCAAAACCCAAACGGAGACGATTTTAACCCTGCCGTGTGCGAATTAAAATCGTCATGAGTGCAATAACAAATAAGAACCTATTATCGCAGTTATTCACAATTCATCTCCACTATAAAAACGCATCCCAAATAATTTTTATAAGCGACGAATATCCAGCCTGAAGGCATAAAGATTTCTTACTCGCTAGTTAACAATTAGCATAATAAATCACCTACCTTTCACTTCAAAAATAAAATAAATATGGACGTGGAGGGAATCGCGCTCAAGTTTCTTTTGGGAAACTTGGCAAGATAAAAAATTCGCTAAACTTTTTATCTAACCCCCACTAGTCATCGTAATGACAAAATATAGGGGAATTTTAGTGACTTATATTCAACCAATAAATTATATTCAAGAGAATTGTGGAATATTGAATATAATATGGGCGTGGAGGGAATCGAACCCCCGCATAGCGGGTTGGAGCCGCTCATTCTACCATTAGACTACACACCCATATAATAACAAAACAAGAAAAAACTTCTTTTTAAGACTTATGATATTCAATTACAAAAACCCACTTACCCAATTTTGATTTATTTTTATCAAGATGCTGCTAAATCATTTCGCCACGTACTTCCCGTACGTAAGAAATTATTTAGTAGTATATTAATGAACAAAGAAACAAAATTAATCAGCAGATTCTTCGACTGTGTCGTCTGCCACAGTCTCGCCAATCACTTCTTCTTCAGCAACAACCTTAGCAATATCAGCAACCGAATCATCTTCACCTAGATTAACAATTCTAACACCTTGAGCAGCACGCCCCATAACCCTAACAGATCCCAAACCTGTTCGAATAACAATACCATTCTTAGTCGTTACAATAATAGAATCATCGTCTTTTACAGATACAGTATCAACAACATTTCCAGTCTTCTCAGAGACCTTTAAGTTAATTACACCCTTTCCTGCACGAGCAGTTTTTCTGTAATCCTCAATAGCTGTTCTCTTACCATAACCTTTCTCAGTAATAGTGAATATTGCATCATGGCCTAAGACATCCAATGAGACAACCCTATCATCTCCGTCCATCTTAATTCCAGTAACACCATAACTTGAACGACCCATAGGACGAACATCCTCTGAATTAAATCTGATTGCTTTACCTTTACTTGTAGCCAAAGAAACTTCTTCATTAGCCTTTACAATCTCAACACCAATTAAAGTATCGCTTCCATCCTCTGGTAAATTAATAGCTTTAACACCAGAACTTCTTGGCTTAGAAAAGTGCGAAAGTGCAATTCTCTTAACCATACCACTCTTCGTCGCCATCATCAAATAATCATCAAAAGTCTCTACAGAGATAACATTCGTTACATCCTCTTCCTTCAAACCTAATAAATTAATAATTGCCCTACCCTTACCTTGTCTTTCAGCTGCTGGCACATCATAAGTTTTCAACCACAATACTCTACCACGAGAAGTAAAGAACATCAAATGATCATGAGTTGAGCAAGTCAATAATTGTTTAGTAAAATCACCTTCAGAAAGCTTGCCACCGATAACTCCTTTTCCACCGCGTTTCTGTTCCTTATAAGTCTCAACATCCATTCTTTTAATATAACCCTTGTCAGTAATTGAAACAATAACTTCCTTTTCTTCAACTAAATCTTTTTCAGAAATCTCAGAAAAACCACCACCGGTAATTTCAGTTCTTCTCTTATCCCCATACTTAGCCTTCAACTCAGCGACCTCTTCTTTAATTATTCTCAAAACTTCATTAACATTTCCTAAGACATTTTTATATTCTTCAATTTTCTTATCTAATTCTTCATGTTCAGCTCTTAATTTATCATTTTCTAAAGAAGTTAATTGTCTTAACTTTGTTTCCAAAATAGCTTTAACTTGGACCTCTGTAAATTTAAACCTCTCAACTAATTTTTGAGCAGGATTAGCATCATATCTAATAATCTTAATAACTTCATCAATATTATCCAAAGCCGTTAACAATCCATTAACAATTTCTTGTCTTAACTGAGCCTTCTTTAATTCAAACTTAATTCTATTTGTAATTACAACCTTTCTATGTCTAACATAATTTGACAAAACATCTCTCAACCCTAAAATCTTTGGTTTTCCTTCAACCAATGCTAAAAAATTAACACTGAAAGATTCCTGTAATCTTGTATATTTATACAAAGCATTAATCACAAACTGAGGATCAACATCCTTCTTTAATTCAATAACAACTCTAATCAACCCCTTACTAGATTCATCTCTTAAATCTGAAATATCTTTAATTTTTTTATCTCTCACTAAAGACGCAATCTGAGTAACTAATGTTGCTTTATTTACCATATATGGAATTTCAGTAATAATCAAATTTTGCTTTGTAGAAGTTTTTTTCTTAGAATCCTCAACTTCGACTCTTCCTCTCATAATAGTTCTTCCACGACCTGTTTTATACAACTCAACCATATTCCCTTGAACTATACCACCTGTTGGAAAATCTGGAGCTCGAACTGTAGTTCTAACCAATTCCTCCACTGTAATTTCTGGATTCTCAATATATGCTGTAATTGCATCAGCTACTTCACCTAAATTATGAGGCGGAATATTTGTAGCCATACCTACAGCAATACCAGTTGCACCATTAAGCATTAAGGCTGGCAACTTCCCAGGTAAAAGTTTTGGCTCTTGAACTGAACCATCATAATTATCACCAAAAGGTACAGTTTTTTTATCAATATCATCTAATAATTCAGCAGAGACCTTTTCCAACTTAGCTTCCGTATATCTCATAGCCGCAGGACTATCACCGTCAATAGAACCAAAGTTACCTTGACCAAAAACTAAAGGATATCTTAATGAAAAATTTTGACTCATACGAACCATAGCCTCATAGATTGAAGAATCACCATGTGGATGATACTTACCCATTACTTCACCAACAACTCTTGCTGATTTTTTAGTTGGAGTACTAGGCTTCAATCCCATTTGTTGCATTGCATAAAGAATTCTTCTTTGAACAGGCTTTTGACCATCTTCAATTGAAGGAATTGCTCTTGAAACAATTACACTCATTGCATAATCTAAGTATGATTTCTTCATAACCGAAACTACTTCTGAATTAAGAACACCTCCTTCTTCCGGGAACTTAGGCCCAAAATTTTCTGCAACTTGAACCTGTTCTGGATCTTGTTCAACTCGAGAACTCTCAATTGTCGCTTGCTCTTCTTTTTTCTGATTTTCTTCATATTCTTCCATTTTTTATATTACCTAATAATTTATTATATATCTTAAAACCTATTCTAAGCTACTTCTTCACCCTTTTCATCAAGGTAGATCATAAATTCATCTTCTGTCAGTTCATCTTCATTGACATCCTTACCTTTCCACTTACACTCTCGGCATTCCCAAACTCCAACCTCACCAATAACAACACTAATTTCATCCGAATTACATTTAGGACATCTTCGAACCTTGAAAGTTTTTTCTGTTTTCTTTTTAGTTTTAGATTCAGCTTCACCCTCTAACAACCAAGTAGGTGTTTGTATTTTTGATTTTTTCTTTGCCATATTATAATATTTGTTTTTTGTTTTTTATTTCTTACTCTTTTATTAAATGTCCAAGTCCGCTTCTTCAGCATTTTCAGCAATAAAAGCTTTTCTTCCAGCCACATCATCACCCATAAGCATTGAAAATACTTGATCTGTTTCAACAGCGTCTTCAATACAAATTCTTTGAACTTTACGAGTTTTTGGATCCATAGTTGTTTCCCATAACTGATCTGGACTCATTTCACCTAAACCTTTAAATCGAGTAACATTAGGATTCTCCATTCCTTTAGTAAGAATTTTTAATTCTTCTTCACTGTAAACATAATGATCTTTTTTCTTTCTAACTCTATATAATGGAGGCATTGCTGCATAAACATGACCACTTTCAATTAAATGCGGCATAAATCTAAAGAAGAATGTCAACAACAAAGTCTTAATATGTTCACCATCAACATCTGCATCCGTCATAATTATAATTTTATCATATCTCAATTTTTCTTGATTAAAATGTTCCCCAACAGCTGTTCCAATTGCCGTAATCATATTAGTAATTTCTTCTGAGGATAACGCTCTTGAAGGGCTTGCTTTTTCTACATTCAAAATTTTACCCTTTAGTGCGAGTATTGCCTGAGTATTTCTATTCCTTGCCATCTTAGCAGAACCACCGGCTGAATCCCCTTCTACTAAATATAATTCACATTCTTCCATTTTTTTACTTGAACAATCAGCTAATTTTCCAGGAAGCCCACCAATACTAAATTCATTCTTTCGTCGTACTAAATCCTTAGCTCTCTTAGCTGCAAGCCTTGCTTTTGCCGAGTCCAAAGCTTTTCCAATAATCGCTTTTGCAATAGTTGGATTCTCTTCAAAAAATTCTGTAAATGCTAAAGTTGCCGCAGAATCCACCTGACCTTTAACTTCAGAATTCCCTAGCTTTCCTTTCGTCTGACCTTCAAATTGAGGGTCTCCAATCTTAACTGAAATAACAGCACAAATTCCTTCTCTAGCATCATCACCAGTAAAAGTCTCAGAACCTTTCAACAAGTTTTTCTTCTTAGCATAATCATTAATTACTCTTGTTAAAGCTGTCTTTAAACCTGAGACATGAGTCCCACCTTCAACAGTATTAATTGTATTTACAAAACCAAATATATTCTCTTGATATGAACTATTATACTGAATTCCAACTTCCATCTCAGTATCATCAATTTCTTTCTTAAAATAAAAAATCTTTTTATGCAATGGTTCCTTACTTCTGTTTAGCCACTGAACAAAATCTTGAACTCCACCTTCAGCACAGAATTCATGTTTTTTTCCCGTATTTTCATCTGACAAATTAATTTTAAGACCAGCATTCAAGAAACAAGTTTCTCTGAACCTTGTCTCCATAACCTTATAATCAAAAATTAAAGTTGAAAAAATTTCATCGTCAGGATAAAATCTAATCATAGTACCAGTATCATCCTTGTCACAAGTTCCTGTTACAACTAATTTATTTTGTGGATTCCCACGAAAATATTCCTGCTCATAAATTTTACCATTTTTCTTTATTCTCAGAAGCATCTTTACAGCCAAAGCATTAACACAACTCATTCCAACACCATGTAAACCACCAGAAACCTTATATGAATCTTTATCAAATTTTCCACCTGCATGTAATTTTGTCAAAGCTACCTGACAAGCCGGCATTTTATACACGGGGTGCATATCAACAGGAATACCACGACCATCATCTTCTACAGAACAAGAACCATCACTATGGATTTTTACATTAATATTATTACAATACCCAGCCAAAGCTTCATCTACAGAATTATCAACAAGCTCCCAAACCAGATGATGAAGCCCATGCTTATCAGTTCCACCAATATACATTGCTGGTCTCTTTCTAACTCCTTCGAGTCCCTCTAATACCTTAATATTAGACGCGCCATAATCTTTATTTTCTGCCATTGTTCCTCTTTATAAAAACCTCTTTTTACAATAAGAAAAAACAAAATCACTTTATAAATTTTTATATGAGAATTGTCGGTTATCGTCGAAATAAACTATATAGTAACAACTAAGCATAAATTTATAATATCACAAAAACACCCTTCTTTATGAAGAAGATAGTAATGATATCAATATTAATAGTTCTTGTAGCAGCGCTTCTTTTTTCAATAAGGCCCTTCCTAACAGGAAGAGTAATCGAAACCAACCAATATTCATATACTACTGCGATTTGTGATGAAAATCACTATTGTGAAGATTATATCATTGAATGTGAAGGACCAACATTAATCAAGTTTACAGCCACAGGATCCTCAATTCAACAAGAAAGTAATTGGACAGATAACAGAAATGAAACAGATAGTTATTGCAACAGAACAAATTAATTTTACTCTTCAAAATCATTATTATAAGTAGCCTCTAAACTATCATACACCTTATCCTTAGAAGAAATTAGAGACTCATTTCACCAAAATAAACATCATAACAATTCCCAAGCTTAGAAATCATTCCAGTACAGCCTTTCAGACTATAATTAGGCCTACAATCCCCTTTGAAAGAAGGGAAGATATTATTGATCCCAAAAGAACACTTTCTTCAGAGATATTAGATAAATTATTCTTTTTAGAATTTTCTAAAAAATTATCCGACCCAATTGTTTTTCCAGGTATCAGAAAAAAATATACACTTGTAATTATAATTGTTCAAGAATAGCTACTACTCATTAATCTGCTATGACGAGATCAAGCTCTTCATCTGAAACTTCCAGAGCAGGCAAATCCTCATCATCCAAAAACATTAACAAATAATCCTTTGCTTTATCCCAATATTCAAATTCTTTACCCTCATGAAATTCATATGGTATTTGAAGTTCAGAAAAAATATCAATAGATTGTACAATTCTTTCATCAAAAGAATACTGTTTAAACGAATTAGCAATCACATAAGAAGTCTTCATAACCGAATTCTCATTTAAACGAGTCTCTTCAACCATTGATAAAATAGTAGATGCCACATCTTTTTCAATATTTGATGAAAAAGGTGGAAACTCTTCTTCTAAAACAGAACAAACCCTTACAAAATCAGATTGCACTTTCTCTGAAAAATTTTCAACTATTTTATCAAAATTCATATTATTATATACTCCTTTTATTTTAAAAATTTTTGTATAAATCAAATATTAATCAATTAACAAATGTACAGAACAAAGCAATTGAGAAAATTATTTATTAGCTTTCTTCTTCTTAATTTTTTTCTTCTTACTCTTCTTAATCTTATTCTTAGGATTAAATTTAATCCCTTCTTGCAACCATCTAACTTTTCTTCTTCCCATAAGCATATTTTTTTTACACTTACCAGAACACAAAGCATTAACTGTACCATCTTTCATAACTAACGTCGATCCTCTCGGAAATTCATACTGACTTTGGCAATAAGAACATTTTGGCATTTTAATAAGATGACCCCTTAGTCACATTAGATTTAATTCTACGAGCTTCAATTTCTGTTTCTCTGAGCATCAATACATCTTCAAGTTGAACAGCACCACGAACATTTCTTCTCATACTTCGTCCAGTATCTTTCCCTTCTTGAACTAATACTTTAACTTGAGTGATTTCTCCTCTAAATCCAGTTCTACCAATTAATTCTTTAACAACTGCAGAAACTCCATTCCCTGAAGACAATTCTATCTTTTCTTTTTTTTGTGCTGGTTTATTTTCTTTTGCCATTTTCTTTGTATATTATTATATTTACTGTCTCTTAAATACTATTAGTATATAAGCATTCGGAAGAGTCCTCTAAAGTAAAATTACTTTAAAGAATTGATGTCGGCTTCAGCTTCGCCTGTTTCAACAACAGCAACTGAAGATGCGCTAACAGGCAATCCGATTGAAACACCTAACTTTTGTCTATTATCTGCTTCTTGGCAAGGAATTCCTTTTTCCTTACATAGTGGAGCCAAATGAGCAATAATCTCTTTTGGTTCAACATCAGCAGCATATACAACAAGCTTAGCCGTGCCTCTTTCGATCGCTTTAGTTACTTCATTAGTACCCTTTTCGATCTTTCCTGTTCTCTTCGCTTTTTCTAAAATTTGGTATATGTCCATTTTTTTATTTTGTCACATTTAATTTCTGAAGAACGCATTTCACAACCCAGTAACTCTATTTTGGGCGGATGAAATTCATCATTTGAACTTTGGTCATCAGATAACAATAGTGGTAAGTTTTAGTTTATAAAGGTTTCTTTTCAATAATCAAAAAAACCAACAATAACAAAAAGAAAGAAGCTAATTATCTTCTTCAAAACTAAAAACTAAAAATCATGTCTCTAACCAACAACAGATCTTCGTCGATAAAACTATTTTTTCCAAGTAACGTCAACTTGATCAGTTCTCTGCCTTGGCATAATATCAATTTTCTCAATCTTGTCTTTTTTCCAGCAAATGTGACCATTTTTTTTCAATTCAAATTCAGCATTAAACATAATTTCCCCCAAGTAAGCAATCATCGCACCATTATCAACTAGAAGCGGTCTTGGTGGACAAAAAAACTTAGTCTCTCCAATGTTCTTAACTTCACCATCAACCTCAAACTTCCGTGGTCTTTCACTACACATAACCTTCGTCATTTCCTGTAAACGAGAGTTACAAGCAACACCACCACCCAAAAGCAACTCAGTCTTACCCACATGAGCAAGCGCCCTTTCAGCGGTCTCAATAAGCATTGCAAAAACAGTCTCCTGCAAAGAATAAGATAAGTTTTTCAAAGTATAATCTTCACCATTCTTACCAACCTTCTTCTCCAACTTTTGACGAAGATTAGTCAAAATACCAGAAAGAGCAATATCCATTCCCTTAACAGAATAGGGCAACTCAATATACTCCCCGCCAACAGCTTCCTTCTCAATCTTAGGACCACCAGGAAACCCAAGTCCAGCATAACGAGCAAAATTATCAATAAAATTTCCAACACCAACATCCAAAGTTTCACCAAAAACCCTATACTTCCCAGCAGCATAGGCAATCACCTGTGTATTTGCACCACTACAATACAAAAGAACAGGATCAGTTGCACCAGTAATACGGCCAACCTCTAAATGAGCAACACAATGATTAACTGGGACTAAAGGCTTCTCAAGACGAATCGCCAAATCACGAGCAAAATCCCGACCAGCAAGTAAACACGGCGGCAAACCAGGCCCCTGACTAAAACTAATCGCATCAACATCCCTCTCATTAATCCCAGCAGCTACCAAAGCACGAGCATAAATTAGAGGAGCTAACTCCCGATGATGATTCGCAGAATCAACAGGAATAATCCCGCCCTCTTCCGTTGTATACATATCACGTTCATTAGCAATGATTTCTCCATCCTTAACAACACCCACACCAAAAGTATGAGCCGTTGATTCAATTCCTATAATTAACGCCATAAAGATAATTAGAAATTTTATTATTTAAACATTGCTTTAAACTCTTTTAGCAACTTAATATTTTCAGGGACACTAATATTTAGTAGGTTAGCCTTCTCAATTATATACCCATTCAAAAAATCTATTTCTGTTATCTTTCCAGAAATAGCATCTTGATATGTTGAAGAATAATGCTTCATTGAAGAAACCACCTCATAGAATAATCTCCTCATTTTCTCCCTTGACCTAATATTAACAATCTTTGAAATAACAGAATAATTTTCATCGAATATTTTATCCATCCTTTCTTTTATAATTAAATCATTATACATTTCATAAAATGTCTTTTTTTCAATTGCACATAAAACATTAATAGAGCAATTCATAACCATTTTTTCAGCCTTAATAATAGACAAATTCTTATCAACAGAACAATTGATTCCAGAATTCATCAATAAATCCGAAATTTCCCTTCCAGCCAAAGAATCTTCTGTTTTCCAACCAGCAAGAGAAGAAGAAACCATCAATTGATTTTCAACAATTCTAAATCCTTCAAAAATAGAAACTGTCAAAAAAGAATAATCTTTTAAATATTTTTCATAAATTAAATTATCAACAAGTCCATTTTGAATACTAATTAAATATTTTGAAGTAATTCCATTTTGCCTTAAAAATTTTAAATTCTTTTCAAAATCATATAACTTAGATGTAATAAAAACACAATCAAAACACCCATCTTTTGGAAAATCATACATTCTTTTGGACATTTCAAAGATACAATCATCAACAAGTATTGAATCATGAATTTTCCTAAGCTTTTCACGACCAATTATCACAACATTATGACCAGACCTCTTTAACATAACTCCCAAGTAAACCCCTATAGAACCAGCACCAACAACTAAAACATTCATAACAGACTAAAATGATTTTATTATTTAAATTTACTCATAAGCCACTAAGCCCTTATATGCATTTAAAAGTCTATCAACAGAAAACTTCAATTCTTTAACGTCTTTTTTTAATTTCATAATTTCAAGTTTTGACAACTTGATATTTTCAATTCCAACAATCTTTCCACTCTTAACAATATAAGGTAAAGAAATAGAGATATCCTTAACCCCATGAAAAGACTTTTTCAAATAATATGAAGTATAAACCTTTTCTGCTTTATCCCCAATAATGAAATTAAAATATTTCCCGAACTCTTCCCCTGCAAACTTATGAGGGATTCCAGATTTTCTAACTTTTTCAAACAGAATAGAATCTACCTTCTTCGAAACAGCATCATATTCCAAAGAACTCTTCAAGCCGAGTAAAGGAATTGCTTTTCCATGCATACCAATACAAGAAACCTTCTTCCCGAGCAAATCAGAATATCTTTTGACATCTAGCTGTAAACCAAATCCAAAAATCTCCCTCTTGGGCAAAATAGTTTTCAAAAAATTAGCTATCTCATCCACCGGGTTAGTAACAACAACAATCTTTGTTTTTGTAGGCATCCTTCTAAAAAATGGTAACATCTCAACAATCCCACCCAAATTATATTTCAATTCCTCTTGCCTCAAATCAAAAGTATTTGAAACCTTTTTTATGCTCAAGTGCCTTGAAGCAACACTCATTCCAGAAAGAGTTAAAATAACATAATCCAAAGATTTCAATTCGTTCAAATTTTCAAAAGGCACTATCTTTAACGACTTCAATTTAAATTTCAAAGCCTTAGAACTATTAATAGAACGATTAAAAATAAAAATTTTAGAAACACGTTCAATTTTCAACAAATTCCTTATTATCTCCTCTCCTGTGCCACCCGCTCCAACAACTAAAACATTCATAACAATCCAAACAAAAAATATTATTTAAACTTAATCAAACATAATACTAACAATACACTCAAACCAAATATGTCTTTAAATCAATTCAACCGCCCCAACAACAAACAAAATGAGCAATAACACCAGGACTACACACTAACAACTAATTACTAAGAACTAGAAAAGTTTAACTTTTCCCCATCACCTCTTCCTCCCCAGGACCGAACATTAAAAACTATAATAAAAAAATAAAATTATTTTAGTAAGCAAGCTTACTTTTTCTTCTTTTTAGTTGTTTTCTTAGCTACCTTCTTAACAGCTTTTTTCTTAGCAGCTGGCTTTTTCTTAGCAACAGCTTTTTTCTTAGCAGCTGGCTTTTTCTTAGCAACCTTCTTTACAGCTGGTTTTTTCTTAGCAGCAGCTTTTTTCTTTTTACCACCACGAGCCATTTTAGCCTCACATACATTCCCTGCGGAATCAATGTAATATAAAAATCCAGGTTTTCTTTCAACAACGTTCTTTGCGATTATTTTTCCCATTTTATTATCCTCCTTTTCACCCCAAGTTCTAATTCCCCGAAGAGGAACATACCTTTCATAAGATAAAATTCTATTTAAATGTTTCGAGAAGCTCGTCGATGTTCCGACGACAGAGATAACACAAATTTACAAAAGAAATTTCAATCGAGAACTCATTTTATCGTCGACAAATTTAATTTTAGAACCATTTTTTTTATTTTTCAATAAGAAATTAACAACCTCAGAATATTTATCAACTATCGGAATTTCTATTAATTTTCTAAACTTTATCCCGGGCTCAACACCACTCTCTCCTGGATTAACAACACGAATTCCAACTATCTGATCATAAGAATTTATCCAAACAGCAACAAAATCATAAGGAATAAAAGAAGAAAATATAGTCATCCTAGAAGAAAAAGAATAGCCAAAAAGCAATGCCTTTGCAGTCTTTTTTTTAGTAAACATCAGCCCAAATCCTTCATACCAAAAAGGAACAACTCGCAAATTTAATCCTAAACTTTTTTTTCCAAGAGAAAACTTCACCACTTTATCCTTCCAGATTATACCACCCATGCAATAAACAATCTAAATCCATTTAAATTAATAACTACAAACAAAAATATGGCAAAAGAAGTTTATGGATTTAAAATTAGAGATAACGATTATCAACATGACCCAAAAGATAAGTTGAAATATATGTTATATATAAATATAAAGAACCTTCTAATTCCAATAAAAAAAGAATTTCAACAAGGATGGAGTAATGCCTTATTTGAATTCAACGATATGCTAGAAATATTAAAATATAATAAGATACAAGAATTTATTACATATGACCCCACAGAAGATACAATATGCAAGCATCCATATGAATTAAACACCAAAGATGAAATTCAAGAATGTGAAAGTGACGGAGAATGGAATAGATTTCCCCATGAAATGATAATACCCTCAGACGAGGAAGTAAAAATATTAAAAGATTATAACATAAACCTAAAACAACTTAGTAATTTAGAAACTTCAAAATTAGAAAAAACATTAAAATACCACGAAATGTTCTAAGCATTCACTTCTTTTGTTCGCGAAGCACCCAAAAAAAATCAATTCGAGTATTTGCCTTTCGACACTCCAGATAACGACGATAAGCTTCATCAACATTATTATCAGTCACAATATCATGATGCTTGAACCCACCACCAAAAGCCTCAGGGATATGCATAAGTTCATGAATAACAGTTTTAGCCTTTTCCTCAGTACTCAAATCATCAAATTGTTCACGAATAAACTCCAAAGCATAAAAAGCTCCAACACCCATAGCTTCCTGCATTAAAACACCTAATCCATGACACCTTGCAATAGTATTGTCAGTAGAAGTTCCCGTACTCCTAAAGCACTTAATCCGGTCGAGCTTAATATGAGGAAACAGCCTCAGAGATACATCCTCAGCTAGTACCTGCAAACTATTCGAAAATTCATATTTCATAAATCTCAAAATAAAGTTAACTTTAAAATAATTTAGGAATACTTCCTAATATTAACAACCAGAATACCTTACCCGAGGCCGACCAGTCCCCTTGATGGCCCTAATATATTTAGACAACTCACACATACAATTCTCAAGGCTCATAACATTCAAACACCTATTGCACTCATCCAAATCACTAAACAACGAACCAAAACCAAAACCAAAAATCTCATCCTGATTATCACGAAGCCAAAATAAAGCCTCCTCATAATTCAGTCCATCAAAATCATTAAAAATCAGATTAAGCCCTTTCTTACATCCAGGCCCGGCAACAGTAAACTCATTTTCAGAATATGGGAATTCTTTAATATAACTAAAATCAACAAACATCTGATAAGCCAAAAACTCTCCGAACCCCTGAAATTCCCTCAAAGCCAAATAAACAGCCTCTTGGCTCTCAGACTCAGAAATTCTATCCAAAATTCTTTCTTGATAATACTTCTCAACCAACTTAATCATCTTAACAACCATATTTCCTTTTTTCCCAAAGAATTTATTACAAACAACCTTCGGACCAGACGTAAAAAAAGCACTGGAAAAATAAATATAACCAGGATTATTCTTCTCAAATTCCCTTAATGCTTCCCAAATCAAATCATAATCCAAATTATCAAAATCCAGAACACCAAACAACTCAATTGTCTCCGACTTATTTATCAATCTAAATAGAATACAATTCAACAACTTATTATTATAACTCACCATATTGCTATTACAAACATTTTCAATCAACCAACGAGATTCCCTATCATGCTCACGCCGTACATTACAAAATCTATAATTCAACAAAACCTCATCCTCAGTCCAAGGCTTCTCCAACCTCATAATATCTTTCTTTAAATGGACATTATACCTTGCAACAATCCAATTCTTCAAATAACCCAAATTCTCATTATTCAAAACGGGATTAGAACTTTTCAATTTCTCCTTAAAAATCCCACAATACAAAACATCATCAGCCTTTGTTTTCATAACAAATAAAAATCAAACGAAGTTTAAATATTTATGATAAAACAAATAACCTCAGAAGTAACATCAATAGAATTCAAAAAATTTGGAAGCATAGTATACCTAATACGGTTAGCTGTAAACGGTCAACTGTCAACCGTCCTAATTGACACCTCCTCAAAAGAAAACAAAGAAGAACTTCTCTCCGAACTCTCTAAACTAAACCTCAAATCAGAAGATATCCAAACAATAATTCTAACCCACGCACATTACGACCATATAGAAAACACAAACCTATTCCCAAACGCAAAAATCTACGGAAATTTTACAAAATCAATCAACACATACCATAGTCAAACCGAGCTAAGGAATATCCTACCAATTGATAATCAGCCAATCAAAGATTTTCAAATCCACAAACTTCCAGGTCACTCTCCAGGAGATATAGCCATCCTCTACAAAAACATTTTATTCTCCGGGGACATAATCTTTCACAGCGGTTATATCGGCCGAAACGACTTCCCCGAATCAAACCTCAAAGAACAACAAAAATCCCTTCAGATACTCTCAAAATTAAAATTTGACACTCTATGCCCTGGGCATTAACCCGTCGTCATAATTCAGATATCCAAAAATGAAAATATTTAACAAAAGAACATGCAAGGTCTGTGACGCAATCTGCTGCAGATATATAACAATCCCATTAAAAACTCCAGAAATTATAGAAGACTTCGAAAACATAAAATGGTACATCTCCCACGAAAACACAGAAGTAAATATAGAAGAAGATGGAGCATGGTATATAAAATTAAAAACACCTTGCGAACATCTAAGCAAAAACAACCTCTGTAGTATTTACAAAAACAGACCAGAAATATGTAAAGAGCACACAACAAAATCATGTGAAAAATACAATGAAGAAAATTTCATATTAACATTCAAATCAGTAGAAGAAGTGAATAAATACATAGAGACAATTTTAAAAAAAGGACGACATCAAACAATATAATTCCAAAAACCCAACTTACCCTTAGCAGCAACTTCTTTTCTTCTCTTCGAACCTTTCAGAACAAATCCATACTTTCCCCAACTAGAATCCGCAAGATGTTTATCAGAATCTCGACCCTGAGCTTCTTCACTCTCATATTTCTTAACATCAACAACCTCAGCCTCACCAATAATCTTACCTCGTGGCAAATTAATAAAGCCAAACTTTTTCATAACTTTTTTATCAACAGTTAAAGAAGCATGAACTAAAAACTTACCCCGAAATTTAGTATTCCAATTCCTAAGCTCAATCTTTTTACGACCAGAAACCACAAGCTCAGCAAAAGGCTGCTTTAATGATAAAACTTTCATAATACAAATAAGAATTTACAATATAAATTACTTCCCAAGAAACCAAAAATTATTCTTCATCAGCAGAATCATCTTCTTCAACTTCATCTTCCTTAACAATATGATTCCCAGCTTCAAAAACATCAGATAAATACCTTTCAACATCCTCAATAGAAGTAAATTCATATTTTTCAGTGTAATCATTATGGTGAGGACATGCGTCAACTCCAAACTCTTTACAAATAGCAGGTCTCTTTACTTCAGGCTCATCAACAAACTCTTCATGAAGCTTACATTTATTATCCTCAATCAAATATTTACAAGGCGTAATAAATTCAATATTCCAAGAATTATCATCTTCTACAAAAACTCTAATATTTTCATGGGCCACATACCACTTAATATTTTCAAAATCACCTAAATCCTCAGGACAATCAATCTCCATAGCAACGTATTTGCAGCATGCAGCGTCGCAAGTAGCACAACTTTTTATTTCTTCCATAACGAGGGAAAACGTTTATCGGTTTTTAAACCTAACGATTAAACATACACTCCGAGGAGAAACCACCCCTCTAAAACCCATTTTCAAAGAATTTTTCCAGACTTAATATCTTCTTCAACAATCACATATCAGATATAGTTCTCCCCCAGATTTTAATTTATTTTTATGCTAGTTTGGATTTTAAAATTTTAGATAAATCGCCTAATTGTCTAAAATATTAATAATTTAAAACAATCAAAAATGCCTTCTCTCTTCAGTTTACTGAAGGAAATAAATCCACAAAATGATTTCTATTAGTAGAGGCACTTACAAGCCACCAATTCTAACATTTTATATGTGAAGCGGAAATTAAAATCATCGAGTAATTATTTCTAATGCATCACGCGCCTTCAACTTATATTCTTTCCTTAATGCTCGTTTTGTTCTTGCATCAATTGCCTTAATAAAATTATTACCAAAATCAGTATGTAAAAAGAAAGCAAAATCTAAAGCAGTAGAACCACCCGGAAGCAAAAAACAATCCTGCAAAACTTTGCCATTTTGTCCCATACGACCAGCAGATGCAGGAAAAATAGGCAAATACCCAAGCAAATCAAAAACAGACCTATTCAAAACTTCCTGAACACCTGTTCCAAATTCATATTTCTCCAGAACATTTTTCTTAATATCATTCAAAGCCTCAATTTGCTTTTCATTCAATTCTTTTAAAATTTTAAAATTTTTTTCACCAGGAACATATTCAATCATTCCAGCTTTGGCGGCGTGTCTTAAAGCAAGCTCAGAATCAGCACTACATGGGATAATCATTAAATGAGGATACTTCAATTTTAATTTTTCATAATTCTCTGCACCAGAAGCAATATCAATTTTATTTGCAGCAATAACCATCGGTTTAGAAGCCCGCCTCAAAGCAGAAACAAAAACTCCAACCTCATCCTCAGACCAAGTACTACATTTCTCCGGAAGCTTAACTTCTAAAAGAGTATCTTCAATATGATATTCCTTAACTTTAAGCCCTGAAAATTGAGCCGTCAAAGCTTCACTTAACTTCTTACCTTGCAAATCAACACGCCTAGCAAAAGTTCCCCATCCCTTAATGAAAATATTTTTATACCAATTATCTAATTCTGTCTCTAAAAAATCAATATCAATAGAAGGGTCATGACCTTCAGTTGGCTTCCCCTCAATATCTGTTGTCCCGCTAACATCAATCACTTGAATAAACGAATCTGCATCTCTCAAATCATTCAAGAATTGATTACCAAGTCCCTTCCCCTCACTAGCACCAGGAACAAGTCCCGCAACATCCATCAACTCAATTGGAACAAATCTATTACCACGAATACAAAATCCCTTATTTGGAGTACACTTTGTATTAAATTCCCTCTCCGCACAATCAACCTTAACATAAGCAGCGCCACGACTAGCATGAATAGTTGTAAAAGGATAATTCGCAATTTCAACTTCAGCTAAAGTTGCAGCTTTATAGAACGTACTCTTTCCAACAGAAGGCTTACCAACAAGACCAATTAACATAATACTCTAATCAGCTAATGATTTATAATAGTTTTTATCTGCTATTTTGGACTATTTTTACTAACGGTCAACGGTTCACGGCCTAGCAATCAATACAACTGTGGCAACTCTTCATCAACAACCTTAGACTTAACATCCTTACCAGAAGAATTTTTATTATTGGATTGGTTAGAATCTTCAGCGTTTTTTGTTTCAAGATCAGCAGCTCTATTGACATACCAACGATAAGTCAAATACATAAGAACTAAAAGAATCATAATCAAAAGTATCCAAGAGTAAAAAGATAATCTTTCAATTGTAAAAACATCATAACTTGTTGCATTAATATTTTGATACCTAACTGTTGCATAGAATATATAATCACCAATAGGCAAATCCTTTGGAGAATCTAAAAAGAAAATATTAGAATAAGTCTTATTAATAGCGAACTGTTCTTCTTTAGAGACTTTATCGTTCTTCTGAAAATCCATTATCTTGTATTCAAGACTAACATCAAAATTTTCCAAATCTCCCATATTAATCAAACTTACATTTGCCCGAACTCTTCCTCCGGGGTTAACATATCTTTTCAGAACTTCCGTACGGATATCAAACAGGGCAGCTCTATCCTTTAAATTCAAAATCAGATTACTCTCACGAAAAACTCCACCAACACTTGAACGATATTTTAACGTTCCTAAATAAATATTAGCTGGTTGAAGATTTGAGAAATAAATATCAATCCTCACAGTCTTTTTTTCACCAGGATCTAAATAGATAGATCTCTCAGCAGGAAACACAAACTCAGTTACCCCCTCAACCTCTAAAGCAACACCAATAGAAGCAGTCCCATTATTTTCTATAGTAACAGTTTTTCTAACATAAGTACCTTTGTCAATACTAGCTTCAATCAAAGTTGGTGTAACAAAAAAATCCACAATTGAACCATCAGGTAGTGTAGCAACTGTATCTGTCGGTGTATCTGTAGAGCCACCACCACCACCACCACCGCCGCCAGTAGAAGGTGACTCTGCTGGGCAATCAGCTAAACAATTGCTAGAAGTTTCACCACCATTACAATCCCCATCACCGCAAACAGCAGGACAATCAGCCAAACAATTATCAGGACTCTCAGCACCCTCACAAACGGCATCCCCACAAATAGTATCACAATCTGCTGAACAACTAGCATAAGTTTCATTCCCAGTACAGTAGGTATCACCACAGACCGAAGGACAGTCCGATAAACAAGAGCCAGCATTCTCAGTACCTTCACAAACATCATCACCACAAATAGTATTACAATCCAAAGGACAATCTCCAAAAGTTTCATTATTGTTACACACCAAATCCCCACAATAAGGCATAGACTCATTCTGACGCACATAATAAGGTCCATCAAAAGAACTAGTTGTCCCAACAAAAATATCGCCTGAATAGCTAATTAAATTACAATCAGAACATTCAATACCTTTCTTATACAACACAGGATTAGGAAAAATAATATTAAAAAAAGTCAAAGTTGCCTTTTTATTAATTCCAGCTAAGTTATATGTGTCAACATATATTAGATTATCACTAATATTAACATCCGTATCAAAATCAACAATCCAATTATCTCCAGCCATAGTTAGTACATCCAAAGCTTCACTAAATTCAACCTTACCGAATCCAATCTTTTCTAAAACAACATTTGACAAATTGCCCAATGCAGATTCATTAAAGGTATTAAAATCAGTAGTAGTACCATTAAAAGTCAAATACTTCGCTATAAAAATTTCAATCTTAACTTCAGATGGGGAAGCCATTTCAGAAACTGCAAAAATAAAGCCTAAGCTAAGAAGCATTATTCCAATAAATAAATAAATCTTACCCCTAACATTCCTCATAAAAATCATAAGTAACTTGTCTTTTTAATGTCTTCTCTTTATAGTTAATTATAAGAATAAAAGTTTCAAACTTTTACATAAATAGAGATGCTGAAATAGTCAGATTTTACCATTTCAGAAATATCTACTCAGGTTTTCAATATAACTTAACAACCAAGTCCAGACCCGATTGCCTTAAAATAAATCGAATTATAATACGTCCCCGTCGCTTGTCCTGCAGGAATATCAAGCCAGAACCTAACATAACCATTTTGCCCACGAGGAATACCATTTAGAGCTTTAGTATAAGTCAGATTTAACGGGGTTTCATTAACCAAATCAGGATTATTTATATCAGACCCTATCGAAGTTGAGTAAGTTTCATTAGCAAGCCCAATAACATCAGCACCAATCGTTTCTAAAGCCTTATCAGCCATAATACACAAATCCACATCAATATTTCCATCAGAAGAAACCAATAAATAATATTCAGAAGAATTTCCAGTTCCATTATAATTATTAACAGCTGAAATATTCTCGGCTGGCAATACATGAACACTTTCAAATACAATCCCATCAGTTAAATCAGAACTAAAAGAAACTGCAATCAACTTAAGAACCGTAACATTCGAGGCAGCTGAAAATGTACTAACTGTGTTACCAGTAATAACATTAAAGTTCTCAAAACCAATGAGAACCAAACAAAAAATAAATATAAAAATTAATAAAAATCTATAAACACGTCTTTCCATTGTAAAAATAAGAAGTTACTTACTCTTTTTAAGTTTTCTACTCGAAGTCTTTTTCTTTGACTTCTTAGCACCCTTCTTTGAATTCACAATATTCACAACCAACAAAATTCCTGCAATTAATGCAATCAATACATACACTGCGCTGTAATTTGTTTTGTGAGGAACACATTGAACTTTAACATTCAAAGGAGCTGAAACAGACATTCGTGTTTCTGACCCACTAGCTTCACTTGCTTCAGTCTCAGTCAATTCAATAACTTCAACTTCACCAGAATATTGTACCATATCAACGCCACATTCTTGCTTACACAATAAACTGTTTCCAATCAAACAATCTTCTTCATAAACTTTAGGTGTCTTAAAACAAAATTCAATTGATAGTGACTCAGTACTAGGAGTATTCTTCGGAATAAACTTAACTTCTGCTTCGGAAGAAACTAAAAATTCTGTCAACTCTTCAGAAACCTTAACTTGATTATAAGCATCTTCTGGAAAAGGGTTATAGACCTCATATGTCAAACAATCTTTTGTTTTTTCAGGAACTAAAATACTTTCCTGACCCCATTTAACAGAAACACCAGCAGAAACTAATGGAAAAATTAAACACAATATAAATACAAATGCAATCACTCTTTTCATCTTTTTTTTACCTCTTTAATTTAATTTACTTTATCTTTTAAAAAAATTTAACAACCAGTTGTAGTTGTAACTCCCTTGAAGGATACAGTATTATCATAGAGACCGGATGGTTGAGCCGCTGAGACATCCAACCAAAATCTAAAATAGTTTGTTGAACCTTCAGCAACATCTGTTCCCGCTGAAGCATAACCAGTTGTGAAAGAAACTTCATTTGAAATTGCTGGATCTATAGCGTTGGAAGTTGTACCATAAAAATACGATTCGTTAGCTAAAGGAATAACATCACTTTCTGTATTATTCAAAGCATAATCTGCAAGGATACAAAAATCAACTGGTGTATTACTATCAGTTGAAACATTAATATAATATTGAGAAGCACTTCCTGCGCCATCAAAGTTATGAGAAGCATTTTGATTTGCAATAGGCAAATTAGTAATATTCCCAAACTCAATTCCTGCAACTAAAGCAGGACTCGCATCAATTGCTAAATATTTTAAAATTGTAACATTAGAAGTTGTAGATGTATCAGTAGCGTGACCAGTCATTAAAGCACTATTAGAAACGAATAAAAAAGCCAAAGATAAAACTAAAACAGTTACTAGCACACCTCGATATGTTTTCTCATCCATAACGAAATTAGCCCAATACTCTTTATAAACATTTTGCAAGATTATCCTTTATTTCAATAACCTATCAAAAAAACTAATCAAAAAATTCCAACTTTTCTAAAAACTAATAACTAAAAACTAATAACTCACTCAACCGGCTGTCCATTCCTAACAGCCTTAAAGCTCAACTGATTAATATATTCACCAGCTGCTTGACTTGATGGAGCGTCCAAATAAAACTTGATATAAATAACAGAGATATCTCCAAGCCCAGAACCAATCAAAGAATAATTCGTAGTCATTGCAACTCGCGGTGCCCCCTCAACAGTTGAATCACTTGTACTAACAGCATAAGTTTCATTCCCAAGTCCAAGTACATCATCTGCAGCAGTATTCAAATCTCCATCTGCTTTAACATAAACATCAACCAAAGTATTTGTTGCAGATATATTAATATAATAACTAGTAGAAGCATTCAAGTTATTCCCCTCCGCATCCAAGTCATCAATCGGCAAAGTTACAATATTCCATTTAACATACTGCGATAAATTTGAAGATAATAATATAGCGATAGCTGCTTCATTATCAACAGTAAAGTTTGTAGAATTCATTCCCCAATTTCCACTAGTGTCATTACAATAAAATATAATATCATGATAACCAGGTCCAAGCAAAGAATCATTATATCCAAAATCCATTGAATTTAATTGATCCATACTAAGATTGCCCGCAAAATCTAAATCATAAAAACAATCAGAACCCGCTTCATTCATTGAAACATTATATGTAAAATTCAGTTGACTATAATTCATAGACTCCGGAGAAATAATAAAAACCGCAGGTGCCGTTATATCAATAATTGTCAGATTATTAGAATCAACCCAACTAGTATATTCAATCCCATCATAATATCTAACCGAACACATCCAAACATCTCCCAAAGTTAAATTCCCTTGATCTAAAGTTGCATTATACAAAGTTCCATTTACAATATTTGAATAATTAAAATATAATTGTTCCACAGCACCCTTATACCATTTAACTGAAACATTAATATTGTCACCGTCTGCATCTAAGACATCAAAATAACATCTCAAATCCGCAGTCGTTTCATTACGACCATCAACAGAAACTAGAATAGGATTTGGTGCAGTTGGTGCCTCATTCGCTTGAAAAAAGAAACCTTCAACAATTTTAGCAGGATTAATAATAATGCCAGTTCCCCCACCAGAATTAATAGAAATAACATCAGCAGATACGAGCCCGGCTAAAAACAAAATCCCAATTAGAATAATCACTCTCCTATCCATAGAACAAACAAAGCACCTTTCTTTTAATATTTAACTAACAACACAACAGCAAAAACCGTCAACTATAAACCGTCAACCGTGTTCCATTTACTGTCAACCGATATGATTTCTGCCTTCCGCCCTAACAAAAACATATGCCAAAAAAACTACCAAAAATTCAAACACCAAGTATGCAACCCCTAGCATTACTAACTCAACCTATCCGTGAACCGTAAACCGTTTTCCGTTTCCCGTCAACTGCTTAAACCGTACAATATGGCCCCTCTTTCCCAATCGTATAAATATTTCCATTATTCCCAATCTTAAAAACATAAACACCATCAGTCCTCTTCAAATAAAATGAATTATCATCAACATAACTAACCGAACCTTGTTTCTCATTCAGAGTTCCTTTTGTTTTCATATTACAAAGTGAATCAATATAAAACACTGCATTTCCAGCAGAATCCTTCAAAACAAAAGAACCAGCAGGCGGCGTCAATGTTCCTTGACTATAAGATTTAGTTCCAGTAACCTCGAAATTCCCCGTTGTCTCAACTTTAAAACATTCAGTCCCAATAGTATTCTTTAACAGAAAAGTCTCAACGCCAGTTGGATCAGAAATCGGACCATTAGTCCAAACCCCAGAATAACAAGAACAAGAAGCAGAATTATAATCAGAATCAATCGTTGCAACATTTGTCAAACTACTACAAGCACCAGCTCCGTTACAAGTATAACCAGTATAATAAGTGTCAACGCTACAGAAGTCAGTTTCAGAGCATAAAGTCGCCGAGGTAGCACATGTTGTACCAGTTTTATAATTTGTCTCAGAAACTTCTGTTCCGTCTCCAGCGTTATAATCTGAATAAGAAACTCGTCCAGTATCAGTACAAGAGACCCCATTAAATCCACGATAATATCTTGCCACAGAACATGCACCAGTAGTACAATCAATAGTGGTATCACAACTACAAGACTGAGCCCCTGTTCCACAAGTTGAAGCAGATGAAGGATTTACACTATTTCCAGCTTGACAAACATCTCCAACAGTTACACCAGTCAATGCAGAATCAACAGTACAAGCCCCACCTGTTCCAACTCCACCATTACAAGTTTTACCATCATAATATTGATATTGATTTGCACAAGTATTCGCAGCTGAACAAGTAAAAGCAGTTCCGTCCCCTGCAACCCAAGTTGACCCTGTACAATAACTTCCTACATAAGTATCACAAATTGTTCCAGCACTACATTGAGTCGAAGCATCTTGAGCCGTACACAACCAAGAACTCAAACTCTGACCAGTGTCATAACCAGCAGTACCAGAATTAGAACATTCTTTCCCAGCAGCAGCACAAAACTCACTAGCTGAATCAATTTCCTTTCTACAATTCGCATTTATACAATCACTAGCCTCATCACACGACCCACCATCTGCAAGCTTAGCCTGACAAGTACCATCACATCTTAAACTAATACAATCAGCATCAGCAGAACAAGCCTGGCCATCCAACTTCTTGCAAAGTCCAGGAGCACCGTTACAATCAAGACCAGAAGAACAATCTCCGCCATCATCTCCACCACTACTAGTTCCTCTAGGAGCACAACAAGCAGTATCAAAAGTTTTCAAACCAATACAATGACCATTTACATAAGGATCGACACCAGAACTTTGAATAAAATAAAGACCAGCATCACAATTAGTCTGACAATCAGGATCACTAGAGTCACCAGTACCACCAATACAATCAGTAGTATCAATCGCCCAAGCAACAATAGGCATACCTGATGAACAACCACTATTTACAGGTCCACCAAATTGACCATCTCCACTAGTATAAAGTTCTGATCCAGCAGAACATTGTGTTCCACAAGTAGCAGATCCACAATTTGCACCAGAAGCAGCTCGACAAGTTCCTCCCAGACAAACACCACTTCCACAATCAGTTCCCTTAGTACAACCTTCTCCATCATCACGACGGCACTGTCCACTAACAGAACCAGAAGTCCCTTGACATAAATTACTATAAGAATCATAACAAGCACGAGTATAATCCACATCACTACACATCAAATCTCTGTCACACGCAACATTATCTCCGACCTTAATACTACAAACATGAGCAACATTACAATAAAATCCATCACCACAGTCTACATCTTCTAAACAATCCGCACCAGCCCACCATACACCATCATAACAAACATTACCAATACCAATCCAATCATCCGCAGTTCCATCATCCCCACAACAAGCTGAATCAGTAGCCGACCAACAACCAGATTCTGCATTATCACATGTACCTTGTGTTCCAGAAGCATCACATTCACATGATCCAGAAGAAGTATCAGGTTCGACAGTAGCCCCATAAGGTTGATTACAATTTCCACCCCCAGCGTCACAAGTTTGATAATCATAATAAGAACCGACAGCCCAACAGACATCAGCAGTAGAACAATAATCAACTCCCTGAGAACAAGTCGTTCCAGCACCATCGACATTTCCATTCACAGAATTTCCAGACGAAGCATACCAAGTTCCATAGCTCACTCTACCAGTAGCAGTACAAGCTGCACCACTATAACCCTCATAATATTTTGGTGCAGAACAAGAATTATCATTACAATCAATCGCCAACTGACAATAACAATTTTGAGCACCTGTACCACAAGTTGTTGCTCCAGAAGGATTTACAGAAGTTCCACCTTGACAGACATCTCCAACAGTTACAGCAAGAGTTGCGCCAGTTGTTTTACAAGAATATCCAACACCAGAACAAAAACCATCAGGACCACTTCTGGTATATTGATTTGTACAAGCATCATATGAGACAGAACAATCATTTTGGAAATCTTCATTACTTTCTTGAGAATTATAACCAGTCCCAGCATTAGCCTCAGCACAAGTTGGCAAAGTTGCACAAACATAAGTTCCCGCAACACAATAGTCTCCAGCTCCACAATCAGCAGAAACAATACATTCACTTCCATCATTCCAAATACCATCAATACAAGCACCACCTGTAGTTACCCAATCATCGCCAGTTCCGTCATCACCACAACATTCTGAATTAGTAGAAACCCAACAATCAGATTCAGTATCAGTACAAGTACTCTGAGTTCCAGTAACTTCACATTCACAAGATAAAGCTAAAGTATCAGGCTCGACAACTGAACCATAGCCCACATTACAACTACCAGCACCATCACAAGTTTGATCACCATAATAAGAACCAAAAGGAGAACAAATATCAGTCGTAGAACATAAATCAGCAGCTTCTGTACAACTCGCACCAACATCATAAGTCGTTCCACTTATAGAATTACCAGAGGCAGCATTCCAAACACCGTTTGAAACCCGTCCAGCATCTGTACAAGCAGCTCCACTAAAACCTCTTAGATATCTAGTAGCTGAACAAGCATTATCAACACAATCAATTCTCTCATCACAGTTACAAGATTGAGCACCTGTTCCACAAGTAAAAGCCGACGAAGGATTTACACTATTACCAGAAGAACAAACATCCCCAACAGTTACACCAGTCAAACCAGAATTAGAAGAACAAGCACCAGCTGTTCCAGCTCCCCCATTACAAACCTTACCAGTATAATATTGATACTGATTTGCACAACTATTTGTTCCATCACATTCAAACGAAGTTCCGTCGCCAGCAACCCAAGTTGATCCTGTACAATAATTACCAACATAAGTATCACAAATAGTTCCCGCCGTACATTGAGTTGAAGCATCTTGAGCAGTACATAACCAAGTTCCCAAACTCTGCCCTGTATCGTATCCAGCAGCCGCGGAATTAGAACATTCTTTTCCAGAAGCAGCACAGAAATAACTAGCCGAATCTATTTCTTTTCTACAATTAGAATTCAAACAATCACTATTCTCATCACAAGCAACACCATCGGCTAAAGTTGATTGACAAGTTCCACCATTACAATAATATCCGCCAGGGCAATCCGCATTAACAGAACAAGTATTCACACAATCTGAAGAAACACAATGATATCCACTTCCAGTAGCACACTGCGCATCAGCAGTACAATCATTCCAAGTTCCAGCATTACAATAATCATTATCACCATCAGCATCAGCATCATGGGTTACAAGCCCCGTATTATAACAACCATTTGCATCAACACAATCCGTCGAAGCAGTACAACAAGCATCAGTCCCATCTGCAGCTCCATCCATATTAGCATTATAAGCAGAAACATCTCGGTTCTCACTCGCATCATCTCCACAACAAGTTGTACCATCCACTTCTCCACCAATATTCCAACGAGTCGAACCAGCGACAGCAGCACATGCCGTAGAATCAGCATCAGCAGCATACCAAGTACCCGTTCGACATTGTTCTAAATCAGCACCATCTCCACCACCAGTATTTCTTTCAGTTAAAGTATTATAACATCCATAAGTACTATCAATCAAGTAATCATCGACACAGTCAGTACTAGTATCACAACAAGAATTAGAAGCACCACCATCAACAGCACCAGCTTCAGACCTCCACCAACCAAATAAAACATTATAATAAGTATGACCATTAACAACTTGTTCAAACTCAACAACAGAGGTACCAGCAGCCCAAGCTCCTAAATCATAAACAATATTTGTTAATGTAATATCATTACCACTAGCAACAGGAGAACCAACTCGAACAACTTGATTAACTTTAAAATCAAACTGCCCCGTGTCTTCCGTATCCCTAACATCATATCTTATACAAAAATCAGAAGTAGGACTAACACTCGAAGTAATATAAGCAAAATCATTTCCACTAGAGCCTAATCCTCCTGGAATATAAGTTGTTCCTCTTGTTGCAGTAGATGGCGTTTCACAGATATAAGGTCTTGCAGAATTATCCCCATCATCACAATAATCATCACCACCACAATCACTATCAGCATCACAACATCCACCACTTCCATCTCGACACTGAGGAACTGTCGCACATTGAGCAGCAGTACAACCCGCACAATTCCCTCCACTACAATATAGACCTGTTCCACATTGCGCATCAGTGCTACAATCTAGCCAAGCTCCAGATGAACAATAATCACTATCTCCATCATTATCTACGTCGATAGCTACAGAACCAGATGCCACATATTGCCCTGTCACAAGAGTCCCATCATAATTAGAATCATATACACAGGAACCTGAAGGAGTACACATGTCAGCGTCATTAGCACCATCACAAATTGCACCACTACTTGTGTCACACGCATTTGAGGTTGCAGAAGTCACACTTACCTGAGCACAAACCCCACTCAAACAAACAGCATTCGCATCACAATCAAGATATCCATTATTCATTTGCACTAAACAATTAGCACCAGAACAAGTTCCCGTACATTTTGAACCAGAACAAACTTCCCCATTTTCTAAAGTTGCCGTAGCAGCAGCAGTTGAACAACAAGTAGCGTCACAAGTTGAATCAGAACAAATACTCGAACATTTTTCATCAGCCACAGGACTTTGAGTCCAAGAAGTCGTTTCAGTTGAAATATCAGCACAAGCGTTCCCAGTTCTCTCATCACAATTTGCAGTTCCAGCACCCGTATCAACTTCACACATAGTAGTTTCTTGATTATCAAAATAAGTGCTATATGTACTATAACAATGATAATCATCAGCCAGACCTAAACCATCATTATCACATTTACCACTTGTACAATCCGTATCATCAACACAAGTTGCTCCATCTGCTTTATCCGCGACACATGTTGAAACCTCACAATGAGCACTAGCAATACACAACGCATCATTATTAGTTGCACAACTTGAGCTACAGACGGTGCCACTACAAATATTCAAAGCACAACTTGTTGGAGACTGAGCAGTACAACTAGAACCGCTACAAGTACTATCAGAATATGAACTATATGTTCCATCTCCATCACTAGAACAATAAGTATCAGCACAAGCCGTAAAAGTTGCATCGGCACCACAAGTTCCAGAAGAACAAGTTTTAGCAGAATACCATCCATCACCACTACAATAATTAGTATTAGAACAAATCAAACCTTCATTAATATTTGAAATAGCGCCCGTAACACACCCACCACTAGCACCACTACTACAAGTATCAACAGCTTCACTCTTACAATAATTTGTATCGCCACCAACTGATTGCTGAACAGAATCATCACAATCAGTAGCCCCAGTCCAAGTCCCAGAAGAACAACTTCGATAATCATTATCAGGCCCACTACATTGCTCATTACCATTTACAATCTCACCATTATGTGCAGCATTCACACAACTAGTTGCAGTAGCGTGACAATATTTTGTAGCACTATTATATGCCGCATCACAATTACCATTAGTACAATCACTATCCTCATCACAAATATTATAATCTGCTAAAGTTGCTTGACAAGTTCCACCATTACAATAATATCCGCCAGGGCAATCCGCATTAACAGAACAAGTATTCACACAATCTGAAGAAACACAATGATATCCACTTCCAGTAGCACATTGCGCGTCAGTATTACAATCTTGCCAAGTTCCAGCATTACAATAATCATTATCCCCATCAGCGTCAGCATCATGAGTTACAAGCCCCGTATTATAACAAACACTTGCATCAACACAATCTGTAGAAGCTGAACAACAAGCATCAGTTCCATCAGCAGCTCCATCCATATTAGCATTATATGTTGAGACATCTCTATTTTCACCAGCATCATCACCGCAACATTCAGTTTCCGAACCAGTAGTATATTCCCCAAAAGTAGAAGATTCCCCACCAGTCAACCAATCATATGAAGTACATCCTGAGGCTGTTGACTCACACCTTGTTTGAGAAGAATCCCGATCATAAGAGGTTCCAGTGGCTCCAGTATAAGAACAACCCACTCCCTCATAAATAGTTGAACTTGAAGTACAGCAAGTTGAAGTCCCAGCTGAACAAGCAGTCCCCTGGCTAGAAAAATCCCATCCCGCATAATAATCACAACCATCACTTGAATAATAACAAGTTGAACCATCCCAACATCCCATGGCCCCACCAGAAAGAGAACCAATATCACAAGTAACAGAAGTTGTCTCATAATCTATTCCAACACACCCAGAAGAAGAACAAGAATTTGATTCTCCTCCCCCATTACTATCATAATAACAACGACTTCCACTAACATACCCTGGATCTTCACAATAATCATAGGAAAAACTCCAACCAGATCCATCAACACATGAAGTCCCAGAATTATAATAACAATCATCTCCCCCATCATAAAAACAAAAATCATTAGAACCATCTAAATTAGAATATGTACAAGAAGATTCAGTATAAGAAGAATAAAGAGTAGAGTCCGAAGCCCCACTTGAACAATCCCAACCAGAACCATCAACACAAGTATCAGTTGCATCACCATAATAACAAACTCCATTGTACACATCACCATTTTCCAAACAAGAAGTGTCCTTTGTACTATCATATGCCCCATTATTACAATCCCATCCTGAAGTGGTACAATAATTAGATTGAGAACCATAATAACAATAGCTTCCAGAAATGTCTCCATCCCCCAAACAAGATGCATAAGATGAATTATAACTAGGAGTTCCAGAACAACGCCATCCGACAGAGGAGGTACAATCATCAGTCTGATCTGATGTATAGCAAACACTTCCATCAGAATCCCCTGCATCAATACAGTCATAATATGAAGTATCTTTAGTCATGGTACAAGTGGTGCCACTACAATACTGTGTTCCATAATAACAAGTAGAACCACTACTAGTCCCAGGATCAGGACAATACTGCCCATAACTCCTTCCAGAAGAAGTACAACTATCACAATAATTAGCTCTTAAAGTAGCACTACTAGAATAACTACAACTTGAAGTCGTACAATCATCATTATAATAACAAGTTTGACTAGATGCAGGAGAGTGAGTATTTCCACAAGATCCCCCATTATAATCATTCACACACGAGTCCTCACAAGTTTCATATGATCCATCTGAATAAGTACCATCACCACAAGACATAGATCCATAATAACATCTATTAATAGAGTCGTAAAGATACCCATTACCATAAAGGGTAGTTGAAGACCCATCTGCCCCCCCAGTGGAACTACAACTTGGATCTCCATAATAACAATCGATAGTTGTGTCACTTGTCAAAGAGCCAGAATAATGGCCATCCCCATAATAAAAATCACCATTGGCTACTGCATTATCACAATAATTACAAGCAATCCCATGGGAGTCATACGCTATAGTATAAAAATCATCACTGCTTCCATCATCTCCACAACAATAATAATTAGAACCACTTGTACTATCCTCTTGCAGCCAATCCCCTCCAGCGCAAGAACAAGCAGTAGTAGAACTATCTGCTTCTATAGGATCAGCATGATTAGAACAAGAACCTGCTCCATTACAAACATAATTAGAATAATAAGTTCCAGAATAACAATGATTGGTAGTAGAACAAACATAACTTGTTCCAGTCCCAGTTTGCCAATTGGATCCATCACAATAATACCCCGCATAAGTATCACAAACATCTGAAGAAGTACATTCAACACAATTAGTCGCATCATCAGAACCACCAGAAGTTCCAGATGAAGAAGAATAAAGACAAGTACCTCCAGCACTGGCTATAAACTGACAACATCCCGCATTATTTGACTCACATGCAGAAAGACAAGAAGATTGAGTATACCCACTACCAATAAAGTTTGTAGGGTTCGAACAAGTCAAACCACTAGAAAAACTACCACATTCAATTGAGCCCGCACTAGAAAAATCAATCGAACCAAAAAATAAAACTAAAAAAAATACAAAAACAAAAGAAGCCTTTCTAAATGATTTTTCATTAACCATTTTACTCACATCTCCCTTCAGAACATTTTAAGCTCATACATTCAAAGTCAAATTCACATTCTTGTCCCAACATATATTGCTTTTTCAACCCATTAGAGGAACAAAAAATTCCTTCATCATTGTATCCTAAAGGCAAACACTTACCTTCAACATAACACCCCGAACAGAAATCTTTTTCAAAAGACACCTTACTTATCGCTTCCTTAAATTCAATATAAGCAATGCTCTCCAAACCAAAATAAAACGATTCCTTAAAGATATTATTATCCCTATACTTCTCATCAAAAGCATTCTTCACATCCACTCTAACCTCCACTGTGTAATAGTCTTGATTTATCAATCCGGACAAATCACAACCAGTTTTATTAGGATAAACAAACTCACATTCTCCCGTCATATACCCCTTTGAATTACGCAAATAAATTCGATTTACAATCTCAGAAGAAGAATTAGCTCCTCCAATTACCGGTTCAACAAAAAACTCACCCGGATTCTTTTTAGCTAAATCATCAATAGAGGGAGAGTAATTGATAGAAGAAACAAACAAATCAACATTCGTATCATTATTTCCCTCTCCAACACAAAAATCTTTATCACAATAATCTAAAACAACATTATCCACAACAACCTTCGGTAAAAAAATCATTCCAGCCAAAACAAAAATCAAAATTCCAACACCAAAAAAAATTTTTTTATTCATAAAAAGAAAACATAAATTCTCTTTAAATATTTTTAGATTAGCCCCAATACAGCGAATAATCCAATTAATTTACTAAACACAAAAATTACTAAAAAAATACATCTTTTACAAAGCAACAATTATGGAAAAAAAACATATATAAAGTGTAACCACTATATAATAAATACTAAAAAACAACGAAAATGAAAAACAAAATAAAATCCACACTAAGTTCTTTCTTAATATCTAGTCTTATGCTAAATCCCCAAATATCTAAAGGAGATTCCCTTGAAGAAAAACTAACCAAAAACAAAGACCAAACAGAATTACCCAAAGAATTCATAGAAAAATCATCAAAAAACCAAATTTTTCTCTCGAAATTAATTAACGATGAACAAGAAAATCCTATTGCAAATTATGTTACTGATCAAGGTAAACTAAATACAACTTTTTTTGTGACAGATACTGCCTTATACCAAACATGGTCCCCAAAAAGAATAAATTTAGAAGAAAATCAAAAATTCATTTTAAGAGAATCCCCCATATCGAACAACCAAATAAATTTCTCTGCCTCAAAATTATACCTTGATGGAAGCCTTTCAAAAAAAGATATAGACAAATATGCAACAAAAAGAGGAATTTTACAAAAAACAAATGATGAAATAAAACATTCATTTCAATATGAAAAAATTGGCTATGACTCAGCAAAACAAGACAAAGAAAAATATGAAAAATTTTTAAACAATCCCCGAATAAAAGCAAGCATGAAAAAAACCCTAATTGACATTTCAAATACAGTAGGTAAAATATACAGAGATTCAATAATTGAAAAGGACAACTATGATGGAAGAAAAAGATTCTTTAATATAATAAATGGTTTATATAACTCCTATTCTGTAAATGAAACAGAAAAAGAACAAATAAAAGAACAAATAAAAAACCAATATGGAAATCTTGACTCCCTAATATCTTCTCTCCCCACACAAATCCACAAAGAACCAAAAATAGAATTAGAAATGATTCCTCATTCAAATAAAATAGATATAACTAAAGACAAAAAATTTGAAGAAAAACCTACTTATC